>JBFGSX010000127.1:0-5728 GCA_041566495.1 Thermoplasmatota archaeon | reverse complement strand
CGCGTCGTGGCTCTCCACCAAAGTGATCGCTCGCGCAATGGCGCGGCGCTTGCCGGCGATGACGTCGCCCGCGAGCATCAGAAGCGGTCCTTGAAGCGCGGGTGTTCGTGAATGAACTTCACGATGTCGCGCGTATCGGCGCCGGGGCCGAAGATGGCCTCGATGCCTTTGCCCTTCAGAGACTCGGCGTCGTCGTCGGGAATGATGCCGCCACCGAAGACGACGACCTCGTCGGCGCCATCGGCGACGAGCAGGTCCTTGATCTTGGGAAACAGCGTGTTGTGGGCGCCACTGAGGCAGCTGAGGCCCACCAGGTCGACGTCCTCATCCATGGCGGCGCGGACGATCTGTTGGGGGGTCTGGCGCAGGCCAGTGTAGATGACCTCGAAGCCAGCGTCACGCAATGCCCGCGCGACGACCTTCGCACCGCGGTCGTGGCCGTCAAGGCCAGGTTTTGCCACGAGGACACGGATCGGACGGTCTGCCATGGGCCATCCCACAGGGCAGCGCTATTTGACGGCTATGCTCGGCCCATGGATCAACCGGTGCGGCGCTTGGCCGCAGCCAAAGCGGCCACCGCAAGGACCGTGACGAGCATGGTGGCGCCTGGGGCCTCCTGGGGGCTCGCCAGCTCCAGCTCCAAGGCCTCAACCAATTCGCGGTCATCGTCATGCTCCAGGGAGGTGTCCACGATGGCGACGACTCTGAGGTGGCCCTGGATGGTCGGCTCCGCCTTCGAGGCCGCCGTGACAATCAAATCCGCCACATCCAGGTGGGGGGCATCAGTCGGTGCTTGGACGGCGACCACCAGGGGGCGGCTGCTGCCCGTCGGCACGAAGATCTCGGTTTCGCCCAAGATGCGAGCCCATGGTGCATTCGTGCCGTTCACTCGCAGGGTGAATGTATCGTCAATGGCGCCATCATTGGTCAGGGTCAGGTTGAACAAGACCTGGTCTCCGGGGTTCATATGGCGCTCCAAGAGGCCTGCATGGGTCAGGTGAACGCCGGCGAGGCCACCAAAGACACTGGCGACGGGGTCGCGGTACTCATGGAGAGGCAGCGTGAAGTGGCCCGCCGTCAGGACCAGGTCAAGGGATTGGGCGTTGAAGACCTGGACACTGTCTTCCAGAGACAGGTTCAGCACAAGCTTGAGTGCCGCACTGTGGCTGTGGGGCACCAGGTCTGCCTCTGGCGTTGGCTGAAGGGGCGCCTCGAACGTGGTGTCTTGTCCGATGCTCTTGGCAGGCGACGGGGGAATCGTCGCCAGGATGGTATCCGTGAAGCTCATGACTCGGTCTCCGACGACGTGCGGGCGTTGATGGACAAGGACGCCGCTGAATGTGGCGGTGTATAGATCGAACTCGGAGGCGAACGTCGCGGAGATGTCCCCTGGGCGGGTGAGGTCAAAGTCCAGACCCATCTCTAGGCCGGGTTCCAGGTAGATTTCCCACGTGAATTCGGAACGGGCCACCGTGAACCCCTGGCTCGTGGGTCGCACTGGGAATCCAGCATCGTTCTCGTCGGCTTCGAGCGTGTTCATGTAGGCGCTGCCAAACGGCCCGCTGGTGCCCGAATCAACGATCGCAGTGGACGGTTCCTCTCGCGAATGGATGTGCACCAAATCGTGGTGGCCGGAGGGCTGTGGGACAGCAACGTAGTTCACGCCGAGTTCTAGGCGGCCAACGCTGCTAGGTGTCGCCTGGCTGGTCATTTCCAGTGTGAATCTCTCGTAGCGTCCGTGCTGATGGGCAAATGGAGTACTGACAAGGACGGGGAATGTCCGGCTTTCCGCGCCCTCGAGTCGAATGTTGCGTCCGGGCAACGTGACCTCCCAGTCGCTGGGGACGCCAATCGTCGTCAATTGGAAGATGTCCTCCTCCTCGGCCAAGTTGCTGGCCGTGACCGAAAACACGAGGGTCCCCTTTTCGCCGTTGGATGCCCTGACCGGGCGCGCCGACTCAAGTAAGGCGTGACCCTGATCGGTGAGGCCCTGGGTGACTGGGAATGGGATCGATCCGTAGCCGCTGTCTGGCATGGCATCCCGGATACTGATGTCTTCGTTCGGCAGGTTCAGCGGGCCGGTGTTGGTGTTGTGGGCATAGGCCCGGAAGTGATCAAGTGTCCTCCCGAAACGTGGGGCCGTGCCGTTGCCGTCTAGGATCAGTTCCCGAGGGACCGCCATCGTGGCGGTCTCGTTGGCTGCGTTGATCTCGGGCTCGATGCGTTGGATGCGCACGTAGGCCCCGCGCCCTGAATCGAACGTCATCAGGTCTGCCGAGGCGGCGACTGGACTGATGTGGCGGCCGAATCGTAGGCGATAGCCTTGATCGTTGTGGGTGAAATCGATGTCGATGGTCCCGACATCATCGGCTGCTTGGCTTGGTGGGTCGATGTCCGCTACTTGCACCGTGAAGAGGAACTCATCGGCCCGTTCGGTCACCCAGAGGCCCAACAAATCGTATGGCGCCGTGTCGACGCCCGGGACGGCCATGCCGGCCAAGGTCGCAGTGGGGTCATCAGCCGCGTCTTCCAGGACCTGCATCTGAGCCAAGCCAGCCGGGGCCAACAAGAGGACAAGCAGAATCGCCAAGCGCACAGGCATCACCGGTCTAGTGCCGGGAAAAGCGTTCTGGTGAGCGATTAGAGGCGCCGTCGCAGCGAGATTGCGATGGTCGCCAGAACGGCGAGTAGTGGCAAGCCTGGCGCGTTCTTCGGCGTGGCCAGATCCTCGTCAAGCCCCTGCACCAGCGCACTCTCGTCCGGGTGGTCAAGGACGTCGTCCACGACGGCGACGACCCGGATGTTCCCTTGCAAGGATGGTTCCGCCTTGCTTGCCGCGGTGACAATCAAGTCGATGATGTCGCCGTTGGGGGCACCTTCAGGTGGGGAGACGGCGACCACGACTGGGCGGCTGGTGCCCGTGGGGACGAGGATCTCTTGGTCGCCCAGGACCCGGGCCCAGGCTTCGTTGGTGCCGTTGGCGCGCAGGGAGAATGAATCATCGACGGCGCCAGAGTTGGTCACTGTGAGATTGAACAAGACGGTCTCCCCGGGGTTGACGAGGCGTTCCTTGGGGCCGTTGTTGACGAACTGCAAGCCGGCCAATGGGTTGAACACGTCATCGAGGGAATCTCTGTATTCGTTGAGAGGCAGGGTGAAGGTGCCTTCCATCAGGAGCGTGCTCGTGTCGTCGCCTCCAGAGGGTTGCCGCGCATCCGGGAACGTGAGGTTGAGGAACATGCGCAGGGCCACGTCCCTTGCAAAGGGGACCAAATCGCTGGCACGGGTCGGGTGGACAACGGTCTCGAAGGTGGTGCTGGAGCCAAGCACCTGGGGCTCCGTCTGACCGATGGTCGCCACGGTGGTACGGATGGCCTTGAGGGGGTCTCCGTCGGCCGATGCGCGCACGTGCTCGATGTAGCCGTCCATGGACGCCGTCCTCAGCCCGGTGGCATCACTGAAACGTGCAGTGAATTCCCCCTTGCGGGACAAGTCGAAGTCGAGCCCCATCTCTAGGCCCGGCTCCAAGAACAACTCCCACTGCACCATTTCGGCGACCGCTATGCTGCCGCGGTATGGTGGGACGCCTACTTCGTCATCCTTCTCGTCATCTTCGAGGGTGTTGAAGTAGGCGCGGCTCGGAGCCTCCTTGAACAGGCCGCCGGGGACGACTTCGGAGTCGGTCGACGCCACGGTGTGGATGTGCAGGGTATCGTGGTGTCCGGCGGGTTGGGGCACCGCCAAGTAGCGCAGCCCCAGTTCCACTCGGCCCACGGATTCGGTGGTCTGGCTCGCCATCTCCAAGACGAAGCTCTCTACGGCACCGTGTTGGTGAGCGAAGGGAACGCCGACGATCACCGGGAAATGGCGGACCTCGCCGGCTTGGAGCCGGATGGTGTCGCCCGGAAGGATGATGTCCCAATCGGAGGGGGCCCCCCTCAGGGCGAGGGCGAAGCGCTCCTCCTCGGAGCCATCGTTGCGGGCCTTGATGTTGTAGACGAAGGTGCCTTTCTCGCCATTGCTGGCCCGGAACGGCGTGGTGCATTCCAGGGAAGCGCTGCCATCCTGGCTGAGCCCTTCTTGGACACTGTAGGCGAGGGCGCCATAGCCCTCGTCAGGCATCCGGTCCGCGATACGGGGCGTAGGGGGAACGAAGTCAGGGCTGAAGATGCCTCGATTGACCGCAGAGACCCGGAATTGGTCCAGTTCCCGTCCTGCCGCAGGCTCTGCGCCGTTGCGGTCCAGGAGCCAGGAGCGGGGGATCTCCAGGGTGGCCGTGTTCTCCCCTTCTTCGATGACGACGTCCGGGATGTTCTCGAGGGTGACGTAGCCGTCGCGGGTGGTGTCGAAGGCTTGGAAGCGGGCCCAGAACGAATTGGATCCGGTGAAGGAATCCCGGCCCAGTTGCAGGCGGTAATCCCGGTCGCCGTGGCTCAGGTCGATGAGGATGAACGCCGAATCGTTGGGCGTGGGGTTGGGCGGTGCGATCTGCGCCATGTGGAGCGTGAATGCGAACGTGTCCCGGGACTCCTCGACGGACAAGGACAAGAGATCGAACCCAGCCGGATCGACGCCAGGGGCTGGACTGTCCGCGACGGTGGCTGTGGCATCACCCGGGGCGTCCTCCAAGACCTGCGTCTGGCCGAGGGCGACGGGCAAGATGAGGAGGACAAGGAGCAACGCCCGCATGCCTTTGACGCTGTCTCAAGCGACAAAAAGATTCTGGTACTTCATCGATGTCGACGGGCAAAGAAAATCACGGCCAAAAGCAGCAGCAACGGCAGGCCGGGGCTTTCCTTGTTGGCCAGGGCATTGGCCTTCTCAGCGTCCCCTTCCAAGCCGGCAGCCCACGCAGATTCGTCCGGGATGTCCTTGTCGGTCTCAACGAAGAACGCGATGCGGGCGAAGACCTGTTGGTTCTCATCCGCACGGGCACGACCGATCAAGACGAACTCCGCGATGTCTTCTTCCGTGGCCGTCGCCGGGGGCTGGTAGCGGACCACCACCGTCCCGTTCCCGGATGGTCGCAGGTACGTGGTGGGCGTGCCCAGGGTGGCCCAGTCGGTGAACGGGGCCGCGCCTTTGAGTTCCCAGTCAATCGTGGCGGGGGCGTCCAGGAGGTTGCTGACGTTGAATGCTACGGCCGCGGTGCGGCCAGGATTGACGCTGCGGTGGGTATCGTTGAGGGCTTCCATGTCGAATGCGGCGACGTGCAGCCCCGTCAAATCCACCACGTCATGGTAGTCGATGAGGGGCAGCCGCATGGATGCGTCTTGGGTGAGGAACTGGGCGGTCTCCTGGACTCGGCTGGTCATCGGGACGCCCGGCATGGCACTGGTGGCATTGATCCGTAGGACGAGGTTGGTGCCGGGTCGGGATTCAATGAGGTCTGCTG
This sequence comes from Thermoplasmatota archaeon, assembly GCA_041566495.1. Taxonomy (GTDB): domain Archaea; phylum Thermoplasmatota; class E2; order JACPAO01; family JAHFTW01; genus JBFGSX01. The sequence continues at coordinate 333 of JBFGSX010000127.1, read as the reverse complement.
CAGCTTCGGGGGCCAGGTCGATGCGGATGGTGGTCGGCGCGCCCGAAATGGATGCTTCGGTGCTGCCCCGCACCAGTGGCGTCCGGGTGTCTTCCTTCCAATCCCAGAGTTCGAGGCTCGCCTCCACGACCCCGTCGAATTGGGTGGGGGTCTGCAGGTCGAACACCAATTCCCCGACGCCGGACATATCGAAATCCAAGCCCATGTCGAGGTTGGGGGAGAGCCAGATCTCCCATGCGAACTGCTCGTTGGGGATGAACTCAGAGGACCACGCAGAGATGGTGTCCTTTGCGCCCTTGCCGTCATCCTGGGCGGTGTTCATCCAACCCCAGT
>JBFGSX010000126.1:0-5742 GCA_041566495.1 Thermoplasmatota archaeon | reverse complement strand
GCGCCGCTGACGGTGCCCGCGGGAAAGACGGCTGCCAGGGCATCCCAAGCGTCCCGGTCCTGGGCGAGGCGACCTTTGACATGGCTGACGATGTGTTGGACGGTGCGGAAGCCGTGCAGCTCCTGGTATGCTGCGACGTCCACGCTACCAGGGGCAGCCACCCGGCCCACGTCGTTGCGGGCAAGATCGACAAGCATGGCGTGCTCGGCGGTCTCTTTCCGGTCGGCCAGCAGGTCCTTGCCTGCTTGTGCGTCTTGGGCCGGATCTCCTGTGAGGGGCCGCGTGCCGGCGATGGGGAACGTCTCGATGATGCCGTTTCGGACACGGACCAGGCCCTCGGGGCTGGCGCCCAGCAATGTGCGTGGCGTGTCCCCGCCAAAGCGCAGATGGAACAGATAGGGCACGGGGGCCGCTTCCCGTAGGTGTGCATACAGTGGCATGAGGCTCCCTTCGTAGTCGGCATGGAAGGCCCGGCTGAGCACGATCTGGAACGCCTCCCCGGCCAGGATCAGGTCTTGGGCGGCGGAGACTTGTTGGCAGAACGTGTCTTCGTCGACGTTGCTTGCTACGGCGCCGATGTGCAGCTCTCGGTCGTGGGGTTGCTGGGCCAGGGCGGCGCTCAGTTCGGCCCGGCGGTCGGGGCCACGGCTCACGTAGGTCGCGGTGCCTTCGGTATGGTCGTAGACCAGGCCATCCAGGTAGAGGCCGAAGAGAAAGCGTGGCCAGGGCTCGGGCCCGTCATGGGCAAGGCTTGGTTCGACGTGGCGGACGAAGTCATACCCGACGCTGCCGACCAAGCCGCCGACGAAGGGGGTGTCGTGGTCATCGACGGCGTAGAACGCTTGGATGCGGCGCAGGTACTCGAGGGGTTCCTGGTCCCGGCTTGGGCTCGGCAGGGCGCCTTCGACGTGCAACCCGCCCTTGTCCAAGGTCACGGTGCCGATGGGGTCCCAGCCAAGAAACGAATAACGGGCGATCCGCTCTGGCCCTTCCCGGCTTTCCAGTAGGAACGTGTTGGCATGCAGGGCGGCCAGCCTGGCATGCGCTTCGTGGGGTGGCGGCGCGTCCATCAGGGCAGTTATCAACAAACCTGGACAATGATGCACAGACAAAACCATTATTGCACAAATTTGGGCGTCATGTGGGGGGCCGGTTGCAAAGCGATTGTAAGCCGATGTGGGGTGAAGTGGCTGTTATGGGTCGCAACCCGGTGATCCTGGTCCACGGCATTCTGGGCCAGAGGCACCTATACTGGAACATCTTCAAGCGCCGCCTCGAAGCGGACGGCTTCCGGTACCATGACTGCGTCCTGCCTTACGGTATGCTCGGGGACATCCGCATCGCGGCCCGCTTCCTCAAGGACAAGGTGGACGCCACTTTGCGCGGAGACCGAGAATCGAAGGTCGACCTGGTCTGTCACAGCGCAGGTGGTCTGGTGGCCCGATACTACCTCATGTACCTGGCCGGGGACAAGGTCGTGGACCGGGTCGTCACCATGGGCACCCCGCACCAAGGAACCTACTTCTCCTGGCTCATCGGCCCTCCGTTCACCGGCATCGCCCATGTGGCCAGGCAGACGCGGCCGGGCAGCAAGTTCCTGGATGAGATCAATGGCCCCGGCGCGATTCCGGCAGGGGTCACCATCAGCAACGTCTGGAGTCCCATCGATGGCATCGTGCTGCCCAGCCACAATTCCAAGTTGCCGGGGAGCCGCGCCATCAAGGTGCCCGCCACCACCCACTGGGGATTCCTGTGGCGCTCCGACGTCTACGACACTGTCAAATCCTGCCTGGAAGCGTAGCTTCGCTCGGCCCATCGCCGGCGTCGGGTTGGCTCAGAAGTATGCGTGGCCGCGCTCTGCCTTCAAGATTCGGACATCCCGTTGGATGCGGGCCCGGGTGGCCTCGGCGATGCTGTGCACCAGATCATGGTCCGCCGCGTCGTCGGCATCGTAGTCGTCCAGAACGAGGGGCGACAAGAAGCGGATGCGCCACTTGACAGGCTTGGGCCACAGGTTCTTCGGGATCGGCAGGCCACCTCGCAGGTGGAGCAGTTCCTCGTAAGACTCCAAACGCCGCCCCACGGGGTTGGACTCCTCGCCGCCCAAGATGGCCACCGGGATGATGGGGCAATGCAGCTCCATGCCGACGCGGACAAAACCCCGGGCGAAGGGCTCCAAGGTGTAGTCGCTTCCCGGGCGGAACGCGCCCCGCTCGCCTTCAGGGAACATCATGACCAGCTCGCCGGCTTGCAGCGCGTCACGCATGGCGTCCTTGCTGATGGGGATGATGCCGCATTTGCGGGCGAATTCGGCGGTCGCCTTGTTCTTGAACCACGCATCGTGGGCCATGCCCCGGACGATGCGACCGTCCGCCTCGTAGATGCTCAAGGCCGTCAAGACGTAATCCAGACCAAGCCAGCCCGTGTGGTTGCCCACGATGAGGCCGGCCCCCGTCGAAGGGACGTGCTCCAGGCCGAACACCTTCAGCCGGGTGTAGTCTCGGATGCGTCTGAACCAAGGAAGGAGCTTGTCAAGGAACTCCATGTCCGGTCCGACGGTCTGAGCCATAGGGGATGCAAGACGCCCCGCCTCTTGGATGCAACGGTCAGACCAACCACAACGTGGCGGCCAATACAGCAAAGATCGTGCCGATGGAGGTCATCCAGACCGGCCCATTGGCGAGGTCCTGGATGCGGGTCTGCAACCCGAGAGCGGCCAACGCGGCCACCAATGCGACCTTGGAGATCATAGAGGCGACGTCATTCCATCCGTCGAGCCAGAAAGGCAGGTTCCCGAGCACCACCGCCAGGCCGAACAACTTCACTTCCAATGGCATGTGGGGAGCTTTCCGGCCGCGCCGCCCGATCCACAGCGCTACCGGCACCAGCAAGGCCACGCGGGCCATCTTGACAGTGGTGGCCACTGCTGCCGCTACCAGGCCAGCCCCCGCAAGGCCTGCTCCAATGGCGTGGGGGATCGCCGGCAGGGTGGCTCCGGTCCACGCGCCGAACGCCTCCGGGGAGAGGAACCCGGTAGACCATTGCAATGCAGGCAAGGCCAGCAAGCCGATGCTGCCCAGGGTCGTGACGACCGCTGTCGCCACAGCGAACTCCTCGTCCTTTGCCTCCAAGCTGTTGCGGGTGGCTCCCATGGCGGCGACCCCGCAGACCCCGAATCCGATTCCCAGGAGATTGCGCAGGGGCTTGGAGAGTCCGAAGGCTCGTCCCAAGATGGTCGCGGTGAGCCAGGAGACCGCCACGGCCGTGATGGCGAGCAGCACGAACCGTGGCCCGGCGGCCAGCAACGCCCCGAGATCCAAGGTGAAACCGAGCAGGACCACCGCCACCAACAAGGCGTTCTTGGCGGCCCAGGAGACCCCTGGTCTGACGGGGCCTGCCAGGTCGCCCCGGGCCACGCTCCAGCCGAGCACGACGGCGATGGCCGCGGCCCCGATCCCCCAGGAAGATGTCCAGCGGGCGAGGATCCATGCCAGGGCCGTAAGGATCCCGACCACGATCAGTCCGGGTCCCTTGGCCATGGCCCTGCCACTGGGTACAGGCCTTCAGGCTGCCGAACAGCCTTCAAGGGAAGGCGGGTTGGTCGCACCGATGACCCACTGGCAGGAGGAATCAGCCTCCCTGTTCAAGGCGAACGCTCCATTCGACGAGCACTGGCAACGCTACCGATCCTGGGCGGCCAGCCAACCCGTTGAGCAAGGCCCTCCAGCGGCCTGGCGCCCGGACGAAGCGACCCGGGCACACGCCAACCTGACCTGGCTCATGGATGCCGCAGGGGTCGAAGACTACGCCGACGTCCATGCCTGGAGCGCCAAGAACCGGGCAGATTTCTGGGGCACCAGCTTGGGCCGGCTGGGCATCCAGTTCGCCACGGAACCGCAACAGATCCTCGACCCGGCCAGTCCCGTCGAAGACCCTGTCTGGCTTCCGGGTGCCCGCCTCAATGTCGCTGCATCCTGCTTCCAGGCACCCGCCGACAAGGCAGCCATCTTGGCGGGAGTGGAAGGGGGGACCACTCGGGTCGTGACCTACGGGGAACTGCGCGCGATGGCCGATCAGGTCAGCCACGGACTCGTGGCACAGGGCCTGGTGCCTGGTGACGCCGTGGCCCTCTACATGCCCATGAACGTGGAATGCGTGGCAGCTTACCTGGGCATCGTCCAGGCCGGCATGGTCGTCGTCAGCATCCCTGATTCTTTTGCTGCCGCAGAGGTGGCCACCCGGCTGCGGCTCGGCGATGCACGACTCATCATCACCGTCGACCAGTACCTGCGCGGCGGCAAATCCGTGCCCATGCGGCCCAAAGCCGTAGAGGCGGCGACAGAGGCAGGCGCCCGAGTCATCACCATCACGGAGGATGCCGTCGGCGAAGGGGAGCTGCGATGGGCCGATCTGCTACGGGACGATGGCCCGTTCGAAGCCGTGGCCGCCGAGCCCCAGGCCGTGACGAACATCCTCTTCAGCAGCGGCACCACCGGCGAACCCAAAGCCATCCCGTGGACCCAACTGACGCCTCTCAAGGCGGCCGTGGACGGCCACTGGCACCAAGACATCCACGCTGACGACGTCGTCGCCTGGCCCACCAACATCGGCTGGATGATGGGGCCGTGGCTCATCTATGCCACATTCCTCAATCAAGCCACCATGGCCCTCTACGAAGGGGTGCCCACCGGCAAAGGCTTCGCGGATTTCCTGCGCGAAACCAAGGTCACCGTACTTGGCATCGTGCCAGCCATCGTCCGCGCCTGGCGAGAGACCGACTCCTTGGCCCCGGGAGACCTGCCCTCCGTGCGGGTCTTCAGCAGCACGGGTGAAGCCAGCAATGCCCGCGACTACCTCTACCTCATGAGCCTCGCAGGGTACCGCGCCCCCGTCATCGAGTACTGCGGCGGCACAGAGATCGGGGGCGGCCACCTGACCGGCACCGTGGTACAGGCCGCAAGCCCCTCCACCTTCACCACCCCCGCCATGGGCTTGGACTTCGTCCTGCTGGGAGACGATGGCCGAGCCATCACCGAGGGCATGGGGGAACTGTTCCTGGTACCCCCCAGCATCGGCCTGAGTCAGCGCCTGCTGAACCGCGATCACCAGAAGGAATACTACGAAGGCTGCCCGACGGGCCCCAACGGTGAGGTCCTCCGGCGCCACGGCGACGAGGTGCAGGCCCTGCCTGGCGGATTCTGGGCCGCGCAAGGCCGTGCAGACGACACCATGAACCTGGGTGGCATCAAGGTCGGTAGCATCGAACTGGAGCGCGCCATGGATGAACACCCCGGGGTCTCCGAGACCGCCGCGGTGGGTATCCCGCCGTCCGGGGGCGGCGCCGACCGGCTCGTGGTCTTCGCCGTCTTGGCTGGCACACCCGACCCTCAGGTCCTTCGTGGCGAATTGCAGGCGCTCATCAAGCAGCGCCTCAACCCGTTGTTCCGCATCCACGACGTCGTCCCCGTGCCGGCCCTGCCCCGCACGGCAAGCAACAAGGTCATGCGCCGGCAACTACGCGCCGAGTACGTAGAGACCGCGGAGGCCCCGGCATGATCGGCTCGGAAGGCGTCGATCCAGGTGAATTCCACGCCCTCTATGAAGGGAAGGCCCCCACGGACGCGCAGGGCGTCGCGACCTTCGACGTCACGCCCGACCGGGAGGGCGGCTACCTGTGGATCGTCGCGGAGGCCGCGGACCGGCACGGCAACGGCGTGAAGGCCGAGCGCTGGGCCTGGCTCT
>JBFGSX010000125.1:0-5809 GCA_041566495.1 Thermoplasmatota archaeon | reverse complement strand
GGTCGCTTGAGCAGCATCGTCAACGAGGTCAACAAGGACCTGGATTTCCTGCGCGAAGTCCGTGCCAAGGGCAAGTTGCTTCCCGAAGTCAGTGCTGGCTACGCCACCATCGTCATCGCGGGCTTCCCCAACGTGGGCAAGTCCAGCCTCCTGACCGCTTGGACCCGCGCCAAGCCCGAGATCAACACCTACGCATTCACCACGAAGCAGGCCGAAGTCGGTCACTTCGAGATCGGTGAAGGCGACCAACAAGTACGCTACCAAGTCGTCGACACCCCTGGTCTTCTGGACCGCCGTGACGACGAACGCAACATCATCGAGAAACAAGTCGTCGCCGCATTGCAGCACGCTGCCGACGCCGTCTTGTTCCTCATCGACCCCAGCGAGACCAGTGGTTACTCGCACAAGGAGCAAGAGGCCCTCTTGGAGCAGGTCAAGGCAGAAATGGCGGGCATCCCGATGATCGTCGCCGAGACCAAGTGCGATGTCTGGAAGACAGACACCGACCGCCCCAAGATCAGCACGCGCAGCGGGGAAGGCCTTGAGGAACTCAAGGCCGCACTCGTCGCCATCCTACCCACCGAAGAGGAACTCGAAGAGGATCCCCTAGAACGGTGGCGCGGCCGCAAGCGTCTGCCGAAGGCCTAGAGACAACTGCGGACGTTGGCAGCACTGCCCTTCAGCGAACGCTTCGCCGCGTCGCCCTCTACGCTAGGCCCATGGCCGCAGTGTAGGGAATGCACGGGCAGGCGTTCGAGCCGGAGGATCGACTCCGCCAACACCGCGACGTCCCCGTCGGGGAAATCGAAGCGACCGATGCCTCCCTGGGCGAACACCGTGTCCCCACTGAACAAGGTGCCACTGGCATCGTGCCAGTAGCACATGCTGCCTGGACTGTGCCCGGGGGTCGCCAAGGCCCTGAAGGTGGATCCACCGAGTTCGATGTCCGCTTCGTCCTCCAGGATCCGGTCCACTTCGAGGGTGGGGATGCGTTGCCCGAACATGGCGCTCGTGGGATCGTGTCCCACGAGCAACTTGTCAGCGGTGGCTTGGCTTGTCGCGATCTTCGCGCCCAGGCCTTGCCATGCCGGGATGCCGTTGACGTGATCGAGGTGTTCATGGGTGATGGCCACGTGTCTGATCCGGTGGGGGTCCATGACGCTGGCGACTTCCGAGAGGATCTGCGTGTGATCCGTGCCGATTCCTGCATCGACCAGGTCGTACGTGTTGCTTTCGGGGTCCTTGAGCAGGAACAGATTGCAGTCGAATCCGCGGCCACCCAAGGTGACCACCGATGGCGTCGCCATGAGTCTCCCAACGGGGACGCGTGCAAGAGGGCTGCGGCCAGCAAAAGCCTGTACCGAGCCATCGTTCCGATGGCTGCTCGTATGCCCTTGGGAGACCGGCGGTTTTAATGCCGGCCATGGGAATGGGCGAGAATCATGTTGACGACCCCGGCCGTCAAGCCATGCACACTGCAGGCCATGCTGGCGACGGCGCAGGGCGGGCCAGCGCGGCGCGGGACCACGGGGTTCCGCCTATTGATGGTGGAAGACGACGCACGCGACGCCCGATTGACCGAGATCGGGCTCAGCGAGGCGCCCCGGCTGGTCTCTGAGTTGACACGAGCCGAGGATCTCACCACCGCCATCAACATGGCCATCGACTCTCGGCCCGACGTGGTCTTTTTGGACCTTGGACTCCCGGACTCGCACGGCCTGGATACCTTGCGGCGCTTCATCGAAGCGGTGCCGATGGTGCCGGTCGTGGTGTTGACGCATTTGGCTGACGACGCGGTGGCGGCACAGGCCTTGGATCTCGGAGCCCAAGACTTCCTGGTGAAGGGACGGTTGCGCGGGGAGACCTTGGCGCGCATCCTGCGCTTTTCAGTAGAACGCCACCAGCTCCTCCAGATGCTGGCTGAGCGCGCCTGAACGCATGCGCCCGAAGGCCGAACAAGGCAACCGGCACCTCCATCCTCGCACCATGCTCGGCGTGCTGCTGGCACTCATGATCGTGTTGGCTGTGCCGCCGACTTCCGCGGGCGATGAGATCGTTCTCACCGCAACATACACGGAGTCGCACTCCATCGACCCGGCGGCCAAGGCGATCATCCACCCCGAGTCCCCCTTCATCCGGGCGCCGGGCGCCGACGGGTGTCAGGCATCAGGCCAGTTCACCAATATCACGGGAGGGTTCAGGTTCGACGAAGCCCCCAACGAGCGGGGCTGCGGCGAGGCACGTTTTTCTCTGAACGTGCCCCCGCGCGCGCCCCGCATGCTGCTTAGTTTCTCAGCTGACCGAAGCGTGGATGGAAGAATCTTCAATTCCGAGACGGATGCCGTACAGGCCCTAAGAGTCTACAATGCCACCTGGTCCGACCACGACTACTTCCAGTACTTTGATCCCAACGCAGCAGATGGCGCGATGAAGCCGGTGCTGAGGAATGTCACACTGGGGAACCTGCCCAATCCGCTGAGCGTCGGATGGTGGTTCGAGGACCGGGGGGGCTCGATCGAGCACGACCTTCCCCTTCGAACCACCGGGCAGAACTTCAGCGCTCATGTCCGGGACCTGCATGTCAGCTATCCCGACATCCCTCTGCCTGGACACACGGCCCAGAGCGGCGCTCCCGTCACGAACGGAAAGCAGAACGTCACAACCCACCAAGTCCACGTCGAATTGCCTGACGCCATCTCGGAGACCTCGCAGCGTTGCATCAAGGTCACAGTGAGCCTCGCATTCCAACTGGTCGAAGTCCGCGCCCCGTCCGGAAGGGTAGCAATGGCGGACGATTTCACCCTCACGAACCAGGGAAGCAATTGGCACATCACCTTGGACGAAGCCTTGGTCGAGGAGGGCGGCCCCGGTGCGTACTACTTCACATTCCAATCCTACGAGCCGGCGGTGCTCCAAGCGACCCCGATGGCACCCAACCTTCTGCCGTGGCTCCCTTGGGCGACCGGTGCAGTGCCGCTCATTGGCCTCGCGGTGGCATTCCCCGCCCTCGGCGTTCGACGCACCCACTCTGTGGCGACCAACGTCGCCTGGCGCAACATGTGGGCGATCATCATCATCGCAGCACTGGTCAGTGTGGGTGCCCTCGCGATCGCAGTGATGCTGCCCCACCAAGACCTCATGCGTTGGCCCGGCCCCCTGGCAGCATCCGCAGTCCACATCCAATGGCTAGCCAGCGGCATCATCATGCTCGTTGTCGCCGCCGTCGGCTCGCGCCAGATCCAACATGCCTTGAAGGAGGACAATCGCCGCGAGCGAGAAGAAAAAGAGGCGATGGAACGCATCAACAAGGAACTGGAACGCTTCGCCTACGTGGCCAGCCACGACCTGCAAGAGCCCTTGCGGAAGATCATCAGCTTGACCCAATTGGTGCAGAGCCGATACAAAGGCCAATTGGACTCTGATGCCGACGAATTCCTCGGTTACGCCGCCAACAGTGCGGTCCGTATGCGCAGCTTGGTCCAGGATCTCCTCAAGTACTCTCGGCTCGACGTGGAGGCGGCCCCCACCACCCGTGTGGACACCGACACCGTGCTGGCCAATGTCCTCGCCGATCTGGACACGACCATCACAGAAGCCGGGGCAACCATCGACGCCTCACCGATTCCGGCGGTCGCCGGCCACCAAGGCCAATTCGGCCAAGTGTTGCAGAATCTCATTTCCAATGCCATCAAGTACCGCCACCCCGATCGAGCCCCTATCGTGAAGGTCTCTGCCACGCAAGAAGGTCGCTTGACGCACATCCGCGTCGCAGACAACGGGCTCGGCATCAGCGAGAGGCACCAGGCGCGCATCTTCGAGATCTTCCAGCGTCTGCATAGCCAATCAGAATTCGTTGGGACCGGCATCGGCTTGTCACTGGTGCGCAAGATCGTGGACCGCCATGGGGGACGTGTCTGGGTGGAGTCCGTACCGGGCGAAGGCAGCATGTTCCACGTCATATGGCCTTCGTGGAGGGGGACTTGATGGACGACGAAGTCGGTCGCGTCATTTCCCACGACCTGCGAGGTCCGGTCCGGCGATTGACCGCCCTCATCCAATTGGCCCAAGAGAAAGCGGGCCCACTCCCAGAACCGGCAACTGAATTCATGGACATGGCTCTTGCCGAGGCGCAGACGCTGCAATCTCACCTGGAAGCGTTGCAGGAATACGTGCGCGTCGAACGCGCGAAGCTGCAGGAGTCCGAGGTCGACCTTGGCGCCATCCTCGCAGCCACCTCGCAACACGTCAAGCAACGATTGGACGTGGAACCGCTTCCGATCATCCGATTCGATGCCCGCCACGCGCACCGCGTCACAGAGATCCTGGTCGACAATGCCGCTACGTACGGCGACGGCCGCATCCGGGTCTTGGCCGAAGACGCCGGTGATGCCATCCATATCCATGTCCACGACGACGGCGAGGGCGTCTCCCCGCGTCTGGCGCAGAACGTCTTCCGCCTCTTCCAACCCGTTCGTGACCAGGACGGCGGCACCCGCTTGACCTCCAGCCTGGCCATTGCTCGCCGCATGGCCCAGCACGCAGGCGGCGACATACATCTAGGCCCCTCCCAAGGCGGCCACTTCATCTGGCGGATCCCTAAGGAACGAGCAACATGAGCGAACCAAGACCCATCCATGTACTGATGGTCGACGACGACCCCGTCGACCTGCGCATCACGCGTGAAGCACTCTCTCAGGCCAAGATGCACGTGAACATCAGTGAGGCCCACGACGGCGAAGACGCCCTTGAGTTCCTGCGCCAGGAAGGCCGACACGGGGAAGCGAAGCGGCCCGATGTCATCATCCTGGACCTGAACATGCCCCGCATGGACGGCTTCGAGTTCCTGGGCGAAATGAAGAAGGACCCCGAGCTACGCGCTATCCCGGTCGTCGTGCTGACGACTTCCGAGGATGATGCCCATGTGTTGAAGTCGTACGATTTGCACGCCAATTGCTACCTGACAAAGCCGGTCGTCCTTGACAGTTTCCTCTCGATGGTGAAGTCGTTCGACAATTTCTGGCTCAGCGTCGTACGCTTGCCACCCCGCCCCGCCTGATCACGCTACGGGCGTGGTACCGTCATGGCCGGCCGCCAGCAGCGTCATGGCAGTCACCCCGATGGCCGCGACCAGTTCCTGGGCGTGTGCCAGAGCAGTGGCGTGCTTACTGATGTTCAGGGCCGCCATGGCTTGGTCGGTGACGCCCCCCTCACCCCAATAGGCAGCGGCGGCCTCGAAGGTGTCCTTGCGGATGGCCACGCGCTCCTTGGTGGCTTCACCCACCAATCGGGGCAGGGCTTCCAGTTCACGGGCCAAGAGTGCGGCCATCATCTGCTGCAGCCCGTGGCGTAGCGCCGGGAAATGGCGGACGCTCACCTGGAGCATGTCCTTCACGACGCCGGCCATGGGACCCGGCAATTGCACCCGTTCCATCAAGGCGGCGCGAGGATAATCCAGGTCGTTCCGTTCGAGGCCATACTCTTGCAGGATCGCATCAGCCATCCGCAGGCCCTGTTCGCTGACCCGTGCCAGGTCCGTCGCGGCCAGACCCAACAATTGGTACGCGCTCACGGAGGGCATAGGAATCTCTAGCGTGGCCACAAGACGCGTGGCTTGATGGAAGAGTCGACTGACGTCTTCTTCGTGAGTGTCTCGCAGCAGTCGGATGGCGTGCAGAGCCCTGTCGGGATCATGCCGATACGTGGCGACGGCATCTGCCGCGAGGCCGAGCACTTCGTCCACTTTGGCAGCCAGCATGTGGAGGATATCGTCGCCTTGTGAAACCAGTGCGGGGAGATCGGCGCGCAATTG
>JBFGSX010000124.1:0-5820 GCA_041566495.1 Thermoplasmatota archaeon | reverse complement strand
TGACCGATTACAAGATGCCGAAGATGGATGGCCTGGAATTCCTACAGAAAGCCATGACCACCCATCCTCACGTCCCTCGCCTGATGCTCACGGCATACCCCGACCCCGATCTTGCGGCGCGCGCCGTCAAGGAGGCTGGCGTCGGCCTGTTCATTGCCAAACCGTTCGACATGGAATACCTCGTCGACGTGGTGCGTTCGCTACTCCGCAACCCTGACAAGTTGTGAACATGAAGGTCCTGATCGTCGATGACGAAGCCGACATCGTCGATTCGATCCGGACACTTCTGGAGCTTATGGCCCCAGAGATCGAGGTGTTGTCGGCGTCGAGCGGAAAAGCCGGCCTCGAACTCCTATCCGGCGTCGACGTGGTGCTCAGCGACTTCCGCATGCCTGGCATGGATGGCCTAGAGTTCCTACACACAGTTGCGGAGCGACAGCCCGAGAGTCGGCGGCTCCTGATGACCGCACACCCCGACAAGGCGCTGCAGGCGCAAGCGGCGGACGCAGGGATCGATGGCTTCGTACCAAAGCCGATGGACGTGGATTCCCTGCTAGAGACCCTGCGGTCATTGGCGTAATCGCAAGGTGAACGAGAAGGCCGCGCCCTTACCTGGCCCTCGGCTGGAGACTGAGATGGAGCCCCCATGCATCTCCACAAGTGCCTTGCACAGGTAAAGTCCCAGGCCGGTCCCTGCAGGCCCTGTTGTTTGATCATGCACCCGGCTGAATGGTTGGAAGAGGCGTGCCGCTTGCTCCTTGGTCAGCCCCGCCCCTTCATCGCTGACAGTCACGACGACCTCCCTGCCCGCCTTCGCGGCAGAAAGGCGGACGGTGCCCTGGGCACTGAATTTGAGGGCATTCCCTAGTAGGTTGTCCACCACTTGTCGGATGCGATCAGCGTCGACATTCACAGGGAGGCCCGTCGGGAGTTCAACGACAAGATTGATGGCCGCCTCATGGAACATGGGCCGGTGGTCGTCGCCGATGAGCTGTAGGAGTTCAGCAAGGTCGATGGGTTCGGGATGCATCGCCAGGTGTCCGCCCTGGAACCGACCCGCGTCCAGAAGGTCCCCCACTAGCCGCGCAAAGCGCTCCGCGTTGCGTTGCAACGTCTCAAGACTCGATCGCTGCAAGTCCGTCAGGTTGCCTTGGTCTGCTTCAGATATGATGCGTATCTGCATGAGCAAGGGCGTCAGCGGGGTGTTCAATTCGTGTGCTGCGTCGTTGATGAACTGGGTCTTGAAGACGTCCCGCTCACGCAGTCGCTGCATCTCCGCTTCTGCTTGGGCCGCTGTAGCCTCGCGCCGCTCCAGCCGCTTGCGCTCCGAGATGTCCCGCACAGCAGCAATGACCATGTGTTCGCCCTCCACATCGACGGGGGACAGGCTGATCTCCACGGGGAACTCACTACCATCCTTACGCTGGGCAAAGAGTGCGAGCCCAGCACCCATCGGCCGAGCACGGGACTCGCCCATGAACCGCGTCCGGTGGCCCACGTGTTGGCCACGCATCCGTTCGGGGATCAAGACCTCGATAGGTTGTCCGATGATCTCGTCGCGGGGGTACCCGAACATCGCTTCGGCTTGTTGGTTGATGATGGTGATGCCACCGTCGTCGCCGACGATCACGAGGCCGTCGGGAGCTGCTTCGAGAACGGCTTGGAACGTCGCTTCCACGCGCCTCTCCCGGCCCTCGATCTCGAGTCGCTCCGACACATCCCGGATGGCCGCCATGAACCAGCGATTGCCATCGGCGACCACAGGGCTCAAGCTGATCTCGACCGGGAAATCCGTACCGTCAGCGCGGCGGCCGAACAGCTGCAGGCCTTGCCCCATTGGGCGCGGGCGGGGATCAGCCACGTAGGCCTCGCGGTGGCCCTGGTGGCGACCGTGGAACCGTTCGGGGATGAGACGTTCGATCGGCTGCCCGAGCAGACTTCCTCGCGGGTGGCCGAACAACCATTCTACCTGTTGGTTGGTGTACACAATGGCCCCGGCATCATCTACGACGATGATGCCATCGGGAGCTGATTCGAGGAGCTCACCGAAGAGGCTCTCAGGTAGGCTGGTCGGCAACGACACAGGAGGTGGCGGGCGCTACTTAATGAATACTTAGCAGGCGCCGCGGGTGTCGCCGTGGTGGGCGTGGCCGGTCCATGAGTGATCATTGCTGAGGATCGTCTCTTCGGCGCTGGTTCCGGGGCGGTGGCAGATCCAGAAGGTGACCGTGTTGTGGTCCTCGAGCCACTCGAGGCCGTATCCGGCACCACCTAGATCATCCGCGAGGGGCGGGTGGCCGCTGTTGTGGCAGTAGGCGACGCGGTCGACCGTGGTGTCGTTGTCGTTCTGGGCAAGGCCCCGTGCGATGGCGCCTGCGGTGGCCTCGATGTTGTTGGCCACGGCTTGGCGTGCCCAGTCCGTGGGCGCTGCGGCGAGGGCGACGGCATTGACCCACGCGGCTTCTCGCCAGCTGATCAGCAATTCGACGGTGGCTTGGTCTTCCTCGGTGAGTTCTTGGCTGGAGCGCGCCGAGCCCGGGTCATAGCGGGCGCCGAATTCGTTGCCGGACGGCACGACGACGTTCCAGAAGGCATCGTTGACCCGATCGTACTCATCCTTCTGACCCATCTGGGGGAGCTGCATCGCGTAGGCGCTGAATGCAAGGTCGTAATTGACGTGGGCGTTCATGCCCAGCAGCAGGTCTTCTCCGACGGTGCTGTTGCCACTGTCTGCGTGTTCGAAGGCGATGCGCCAGGGCTCGGGCGTCCAGGCGCCGCTGTGATAGGCGTCGTAAGCGGCGAAGTAGCGGTCCGCGAAGTCGCGGTCCCACTCGACGAGGTAGGGATTGTCCTCGAAGTGGTTGGCGGCCACAAGGTCGCCGACGGCGGCGGTCGTGATGAGGTAGAGCAGGCTGAAGACAGCGTCTGGATCGCAGACCGCGTCGAGGGCTTGCCAGCGGTCGTGCATGTCGTTAGAGACGGCGATGTAGTCGAGCAGGTCCTGGCGTTCGGCCTTGATGGGGTCCACCGCGGCTCCAGGAGAGTTGACGAAAGCCAAGCTACCGATGAGAAGAACACTGATGGCGACGACGGCCACGCGCATGAGACGGGCCAGATTCCCACTGGTACTTAGCAAGGAGGTACGCGACGAACGTCCGATGATTGGGTTAGTTTCAAATACGAGCACATATGCAGTAAAGTTGAGCCCGGGGTGCTTCCAAGCCCCCCGAGCCTCTGGTGATACCATCGAAGGATTCGTACCACAAGGAGGTCAAACCATGAACGGAAACCAACAACCGATCTACATTATGAAGGAAGGAACCGAGCGCACCCGCGGTCGCACGGCGCAGTCCAACAACATCTACGCCGCGCGCCTCATCGCCGAGACCGTCAAGACGACGCTCGGCCCCCGCGGCATGGACAAGATGCTGGTCGACAGCATGGGCGATGTCGTCATCACGAACGACGGCGCCACCATCCTCAAGGAGATCGACGTGGCCCACCCCGCCGCCAAGATGGTCATCGAGGTCGCCAAGACCCAAGATGCCGAGTGCGGCGATGGCACCACCACCAGTGTCATCCTGACCGGCGAACTCCTGAAGGTCGCCGGCGAACTGCTCGAGCAGGGCATCCACCCCACCACCATCACCAGCGGCTACAACATGGCTGCCAAGGAAGCCATCAAGGTCCTCGAAGGCATGGCCCTGACGATCAAGAAGGGCGACACCAAGACGCTCAACAACATCGCCAAGACCAGCCTCGCCAACAAGAACGCCAGCTCCTCCAGCGACCTGCTGACCGACATCGTCGTCCGCGCCGTCACCGCCGTGGCTGAGACCACCGGTACCGGCAAGAACGCCGTCACCACCGTCGACCTCGACAACATCCTCGTCCAGAAGGCCAAGGGTGGCAGCCTGGAAGACACCGAGCTCATCGAAGGCATCATCCTCGACAAGGAACGCGTCAGCAGCGGCATGCCCGAGCGCGTCGAGAACGCCAAGATCGCCCTCCTCAACGCCGCCCTCGAGATCAAGAAGACCGAGGTCGACGCCAAGATCGAGATCACCGCCCCCGACCAACTCGGCGCCTTCCTCGCCCAGGAAGAAGCCACCCTCAAGGCCATGGTCGACAAGGTCAAGAAGAGCGGCGCCACAGTCCTCGTCTGCCAGAAGGGCATCGACGACCTCGCCCAGCACTTCCTCGCCAAGGCCGGCATCTACGCCATCCGCCGCGCCAAGAAGAGCGACATGGAGAAGCTCGCCAAGGCCACTGGTGCCAGCATCGTCAACACCCTCGACGACCTCAAGGCCAACACCCTCGGTAAGGCCGGCAACGTCGCCGAGAAGAAGATCGGCGACGACACCTTCACCTTCGTCACCGACTGCAAGGACGCCAAGGCCGTCAGCATCCTGCTGCGCGGCGGCACCGAGCACGTCGTGGCCGAAGCCGACCGCGCCCTCGAAGACGCCCTGAGCGTCGTCGCTGTCGCTCTCGAAGACGGCAAGATGACCCCCGGCGGCGGCGCTGCCGCCACTGAGATCGCCATGCAGCTCCGCAGCTTCGCCCCCACCGTGGGCGGCCGCGAGCAGATGGCCGTCGAAGCCTTCGCTGACGCTGTCGAAGTCATCCCCCGCACCTTGGCCGAGAACGCCGGTCTCGATGAGATCGACATCCTCCTGAGCCTGCGCCGTGCCCACAAGAAGGGCAACAGCAGCCACGGTGTCAACGTCTACACCGGCAAGATCGAGAACATGTTCGACAACAATGTCATCGAGCCCTTGCGCGTCGGCACCCAGGAAGTCAAGGCCGCCACCGAGGCCGCCACGATGATCCTGCGCATCGACGACGTCATCGCTGCCAAGTCCTTCACGCCTCCCCCCGGCGGCGACGGCGGCATGGGCGGCATGGGCGGAATGGATTTCTGAAGTCGCGTAGCGACTGAAGGAAGCCATGGCGCCCGTGATTCCAGTGCCCGGCGCAAGCCGGGTGCTGGATGATTGGGCGGAATGGACTTCTAAGGTCAGACAAGGAGGAGCGCCACTAGGCGCGACGACGTTCTGTCCTTAACGCTCCAGCCCGACTCGTCGGGGTGGAGCGCGGAAGCAAGCCCCTAGGCAACGCTTCCCAAGATTCCCCTTTCCCTTTCTCCTTCCCTTTGTTCGCAGCCCGAAGGCGCTGCACTCCCCCGTATCGGCATTCCAGTGAGTCTGGCATACCGTTCGGCGCTCAACCCAACGCCGCAGTTCGGCCGCTCGCTTGCCAGTGGCCTCGCATGACGATGGCCCATGCCATCAAGATGCCCAAGCCCATGATGATCGAGGCGTAGCGATCGCCAGCCGCCATGCTGCCGGCGACGAAGAGGACCAGTCCGGCGTTCAGGATGAAGACGCCCCAACGCAGGCCCCCTTTGGCGGCGCTGAAGGATGCATGGGCGGCCAGCAGCAGATTGGTGGCCATGCCGACGAAGGTGACGTGGGCGAAGGCCACGGAGAGCCCGTGGGGCGGCAACAGGCCTTGCGAATGGTATGCGGCGACGAGGTACACGAACAGGCCGATGTAGACGGGGAAGAAGACACCCCCGAACATGGTGGCGGCTTGCACGCCATTGGTCGCGCCGTGGGTGAAGGCCCGCCACCCGATGCGCACGAAGTAGATGATGAAGGAGACCAAGAACAGCAGCAGAGACACCGGAATCAGCGGTTCGATGCCGAAGAACAAGGCCACTGCGGCGCCGAAGCCACTGAGCACGCCGAGCCCCAGTTGCGCCTTGAGCCACTTGGTCGGCTGGCCAGCCCCACCCAGCCATTTCTCGGCGATGGC
>JBFGSX010000123.1:0-5821 GCA_041566495.1 Thermoplasmatota archaeon | reverse complement strand
GTCCTCAGCGTCAGCGCCCAAGGGCCTGTCGACAACGACGGCGATGGAGTGGACGAACTCAGCGACTGCGACGACAGCAACCAGTACGTGGCCGCCACGTGCACTGATGTCGATGGCGACGGCATGTACGCCGAGCCGGCGCCCGCGGCAGCCACATTGGGCTGGGGCCAGAACAACCTGGGCCAATTGGGTGATGGCACCCTCACCGCCTCGACCACGCCGGTCGTGTCCATCGGAGACTACAACGTCGTGGCGGCAGGCATGGAACATACACTCGCCATCGATACGGCGGGCAACCTTTGGTCTTGGGGCAAGAACGACCAGGGCCAATTGGGTGACGGGACGACGACCAGTCGTGCCACCCCGCAACAAGTGGGCACGGGCACGTACAGCCAGGTCGCGGCGGGACTGCAACACAGTCTCGCCATCGACACCGCAGGTAACCTCTGGGCCTGGGGCGCCAACGGCGACGGCCAACTCGGCGACGGCACCACCACGCCGAGCCTGATCCCCAAACAGATCGGTGCGAACACGTACACGGCCATCGACACGGGCCGCTTGCACAGCATCGCCATCGACACCATGGGCACGCTATGGACCTGGGGCTACGACTGGCACGGCCAACTTGGCGACGGTGCTCCGGGCGCCGGCCGCACGACGCCGTTCTCCCCGATCACGGGCACCTTTGATGCCATCTCAGCCCACGAGTACCACAACCTCGCCGTGACGACCGGGGGCGATCTGTATGCTTGGGGCCGCAATGCCAATGGTGTGCTGGGTGACGGCATGACCACGAACCGCCCCACGCCGACCCTCATCGGGACGGGCTACTGGCAGGTCGCGACTGGTGTGGATCACAGCCTTGCGGTGACCGTCACCGGAGACCTCATGGCTTGGGGCAACAACTTCAACGGCCAGCTTGGGGATGGCACGAACACTGTTCGCTTGACCCCGACCCTGATCGACACCGCATTCTCATCCGTGGCCGCAGGCCGCTATCACAGCCTGGCCACGGACGAAGCAGGTCAACTTTGGGCGTGGGGCCAGAACCACCGCGGCCAAGTGGGAGACGGCACCCAAGTGGACAAGAACGTGCCCACCCTCATCGCAGTAGGCCCATTCAACTCGATTTCCGGGGGCACCGAGTTCAGCATGGCCGTCGGCCACATACTTGCACCCCAGGACTGCGATGACAACAACCCGTTCGTCGCCGCCACTTGCACGGACGCCGACGGGGACCTTGTGTACCTGGAAGCTGACGACTGTGACGACACCGACGCCACGGTTTACCCCGGCGCGCCGGAATTGGACGACGGCAAAGACAACGACTGCAATGGCCTCCTTGACCACCCGAATGAGGTGGACAGTGATGGCGACGGCACCCCAGACGTCTCCGATGCGTTCCCCTTCGACCCGAGCGAGACCGTCGACAGCGATGGCGATGGCGTCGGGGACAATGGCGACCTTTTCCCGGCCGATCCGACGGAATGGGCGGATTTTGATCTGGACGGGACGGGGGACAACGCTGACACCGACGACGACAACGACCTGGTGTTGGACATCGACGACGCATGCGTCCACGGCGAGATGGGCTGGACGAGCGATCCAGTCACGGATGTCGACGGGGACGGTTGCCAAGACGCCAGCGAAGACCTGGACGACGACAATGACGGCTACGAGGACACGGTGGAGATCGCGGAAGGCAGCGATCCGTTCGACGCCCTCAACACGCCCCTCGACAACGACCTGGACTTTGACCCCGACTCCACCGATCCCGACGACGACAACGACGGCTACGATGACTCCGTAGAAGTCACCGAAGGCAGCGACCCGTTCGACGCGCTGAGCACGCCAGCGGACAACGACGGCGACTTCGACCCCGATTCCACCGACCCCGACGATGACAACGACGGCCTGTTGGACACCGAGGAAGACGTGGATGGCAACACCATTGTGGATGCAGGCGAGACCGACCCGTTCAACCCTGACACCGACGGGGATGGCCAGAACGACTTCAACGAAATCAACTGCGGCACCGACCCATTGGACCCTGCCAGTGTCAGTCTCGACTCCGACGGGGATGGCATCGGTGATTGCCTCGACAACGACAACGACAACGATGGCCTGTTGGATGTCGACGAAGCCACGGCCGGCACGGACCCATTCGATCCCGACACCGATGGCGACGGCCTGAACGACGGCGACGAAATCTTGCTCGGCACAGACCCCCTCACACCAGACACCGACGGCGACGGCGTCCCCGATGGCTTGGATGCATTCCCCCTCGACCCCACCGAGACCTCGGACCTGGACGGCGACGGCATAGGCGACAACGCGGACACTGACGACGATAATGACGGCACTCCTGACGGCTCGGACCCCTGCCCGGGTTTCCCCGGCGAGGCGGCCACCGATACCGACGGCGACCTGGTCCCCGATGATTGCGACAACAAGCTGGTCGCTCCGGCCACCCGATACCGCCAGACCCGCATGGCCCCACGACCAGGGGAGGTCATCTCGTTCAGTCTTCCCCCGGCCACGGGGGGCGGCGACCAATTGTCGTTCGCCACGGCGACCCTGGCCCCCGACATGCAACCCCACTCAGACATGATCTTGGACCTGGTCACGATCTTCGAAGACCCCAGTATCGGCGTCGGCGAAGTGAACACGGGCGACCTCACCGCGAGGACCGGCGCCACGTCTGTCTTGTTCCTTGACGTGCAGTTCTCGGCTTTGGACGGGGACTTCCTCCCCGTCACGGATGCCAATGGCGTCATCGACGCGCTGGCCGTGACGCTCCTCATCCCCAAGGCGTACTTCACCGCCAACGGCCTGGATCACAACGCCCCGGTGCTGGAAGAATACAGTCTGGGCGTATGGCAAGCCAGCATCCCCCTCGGAGCCCCGCTGGATGCTGGTACGGATTGGGAATACTCCGCCACCATCACCCAGTTCAGCACCTTCGCCATGACGGCGCCCAACGCACCCCCCACCGGAGGCGGCGGTGGTGCGGCGCCGCCAGCCCCACCAGCAGAACCGCCGGCCACGGAGGCCCCGGCCGAGGAGAACACGACGACGTCTGCTCCAGAGGCACCCTCCGAGCCTCCGGTAGATCCGCTCGTCCAGCCACTCATCCAACCCACCCTGAGCCCGAATTCCGTGGCCAGTATGATGTTCTCGCGGTCCACGAGTGGCTCGATCGGCCTCTACGACCTCAACGGCCGGCTGCAAGTGGACGGGGAAGTACGTGGGACCGTGGTCCTGCGATACGAAGGCAACGTCGACCCCGCTGAGATCCGCTACGTCCTCTGGGACCGCGATGGCAAAGCCACCGTGCTGTCCCATGGGGTAGATCACTTTGAATGGGACTCCAGCCAGTTCCCCAATGGCCCTTACATCATGCAACTTGAGCGGGCACCCCGCCAAGGTTTTGCCACGATGCAAGCGGGCTTCACGGAGCTCGAGTCCCAGGCGGTCGCGATCCGCAATCCCTTGTCCTCCACGGGCGAAGTAGTGGGCGCCATCCTGTCCGGCACCCTCGTCGCGACCACCGCAAGCTTCGTGGCCAGTCGATCGACGAGCCTCATCGAACTGGGTCGAGAAGGCGCGTTGGCCCTAGGCGAAGACCACTTGCGCGAAGGCACGAGTCGCATCGGAGAGAGGATGCGCCGCAGTACCGATGCGGCCATGCGCCGCCTCTGGCACCACATCGCCTTCGCCATGCATTGGGTGTCCGAGCAACTGACCCGCATCACCAGTCTGGGCGCGATCGGCATCACCGTCGCGGCACTGACCCTGTTCTTCACCATCGAAGGCATGGACCAGGACACCTGGCAGGCCTTCTGGAGCACCCTACCCGTCGTGGGCATCGCAGCCGTCATCTTCGGCCTCGGCGCCGTCGGGCTGGAGATCGCATTGGCCCGCGCCGGTGGCGCCGGCACAGCCGTGCGCCTGTACGGTCCCGGATTCGTCTCCTTGGCCATCTCGGCGGTCGTGTTTCGCTCCGCCTTTGGATACCCAAGCTACGTCGACGAACTGGATGCCGAAGGTGAGAGCGACGAGCTGCCAGATCACGTGGAAGGACTGCGCGCCATGGCACTCATCCTCAGCGTGCTCGTCGGCTTCAGTGTCTTCGTGGTCCTGGGCTTCTGGAACTTCGACCTCATGGAAGAGGGGCTCCTGGTCACCGTCGCGGGCCTCGCGGGCGCTGCGCTACCCATCAAGCCCCTACCCGGGGCGGATGTGTGGGGCTGGAGCAAGCTAGCCTCCGTTCTCCTCTTTGCTGGCGCGGCGGCCGCATTCATCGGCATCCATTCCTCGACCATTCCCCTGGCTTGGATCTTTGGGCTGGGCATCGCGGGCATCGTGGCCTACGTGGGGGCACTGGTCTGGCTCCGGCGCTGGCGCCTCGCTCCGGCCTGAGGACTACGGTCGCGGCGGGCGGGACGGGGGCGACGGATCGGTCAACCCCCGCAGGGCCAACCGTCGCTCCACCCACCTGGGCGGATGGTACGCCATGGCGGTCAGCGCCGCCGCGAGCAGGCCCATCAGTTGACCCACCAATTGCTGGATGAACGATTGCTCCACGGAGCCGGTCACGATGCCCGCCAATGTCCCCAGGGCACTGTAGCCGAACCATAAGACGAAGCCCGTGCTGACCATGGCGATTCGATAGCGCGCGGTGGTGTCATGGGTCCGGAAGAAAAGCAAGGCGTATGCGACCGCCGCCGCCAGAGGCGGCAGGACGATGCCCAAGCTGAACATGGCACTGGCCCAGACCGGCGGCTCGTCGTGGGGGTGGAAGGTGACTTGATTGTCATCGCCGGGGTTGATGTGGGGCGTGTTGTCCGCGATGTGCGGCGAGTGTCCCTCGATCAACCACACCAGCATGACGGTCATCAGGACGTAGAATGCGGCGATGAGCCAGAAGGTCCGGGAACGCCCGGTGTAGAGGAAGACGAGGTAATACGCCAACCCGGCCAGCATGGCGAAGATGACGATGAGCAGCGAGTAGACGATGATGCGGGCTCCGATCAAGCCGGCGGACTCGATGGGTGCACCGAACGTGAACACCAGCGTCAGGATACTGATGACCCCGAGGCCGCCCCACCAGAACACAAAACCGAGCAAGGCGCCGCGGGCCGGCCCGGCGACGGTGCGCTTCGATTGCAGCCATGCGACCCAGAAGTACAGGACGGCGGCCAGCGTGGAGAGCGCTGCGAGCACGACCTCTTGCTGGGACGCCATGACAAGGGACAAGCAGGAGCGAAGGCGTTGAACCTTTCCCTAGCTATCGGCCGTCCCCGTCACGGGGCAGGGCGTGGTCTTGCCGGTGTTGGATGTGGCGTTGTTCCCCCCGAACGAGCAGGGCATCCAGGTCTTCGCAGGCCCGCTCGAGCATGCGCAGTCGGAAGCCCTTCGTGTTGGAGCTATTGTGGGGTGTGGCGGTCAGGTTGGGCAGCGCTAGGTCCCGGGTGTACGGCCGACCTTCCTTCGGGTATTGCCACCAGACGTCCAAATGGGCCCAGCGATGGTCCGGGTCTTGGACGAGCCAATCCCGAAGAGCCGCTTCGTCCACGACTTCGCCACGGGCCACATTGAGCAACAGGCCCTGGTCGAATGTCTGGAGGACAGCAGCATCGATGAGGCCGAAGGTGTCCCGCACCAAGGGCAGCGCCAGAACGAGCACATCGGCCCATGCGGCCATCTCGGGCAGTCCGGTCATCGTCGATACTGGCATGTCCAGGCCGGCTTTGCCGCTGCGGCTCACCGCGCGGACCTCCGCCCCTTGGCGGAGCATGGTTCTGGCGATGGCCTTGCC
>JBFGSX010000122.1:0-5836 GCA_041566495.1 Thermoplasmatota archaeon | reverse complement strand
CGCCGTGCTGGTGGGTGCGGAAGGGGCTGCGAGGATGCTGCCGACGCCGTCCCGATCGGAGACATTGGCCTGTTGCTGGTTAACCGTGACGAGGAGGCCCGTCACGTAGACGTCCACTTGGTCTTGGCTGGATGTCAGCGTGGTGCGACTTAGGTCGATGTCCGGGCCACCACTGATGTCCACCCCGTACATGCCGACGGCTTGGGTGCCGGCGAGGTCCACGGGGCCTGCGCGGGCAAGGATGAGCACTTGGCCACCCGGGGCGGATGCCGTCATGCCCGTGGCCAGGATCGCGCCGCCGGAACTGGCAAGGCGCACTTGGCTGAGTTCGCCGGCGGCGCTCGCCGCGAAGCGGTGTGCGGTGATGTCTCCCCCGTCGGACGTGATCGAGACGTCGGCCGCGTGGGCCAGGAACTGAGCGTCACTCAGGTCGATGTCTCCTCCGTTGGAGTCGATGGCCACGTCGGCGCTGATGGTCTCGGTGCTGCGGAACAAGGTTACCATGGTGCGGAACGGACGAGAGTCGGTCAGCATCATGTGGCCATCGGCGTTCGTGTCCCGTTCGCCATCGTTGGAAGGATCAGCATCGAACAGCTCGGGCGAGTAGTGGAAGAAGTCGTCCACGGTCGTGATGGCATCGCGGTTCTGATCGTTGTGGAGACTGGTCTCCCAGTTGCTAGGATCGTCAACGCGCCCTTGTTCGTAGAACCAGCCGCCGATCTCTAGGTCGTTGTACGTGACGCAGTATGAGTCCTTGATGCCGTCATCGTAGAAGATGTCGGCGTTCAGCGGGATCGGGGCGCCGATGACGACGTCGGGCAAGATGCCTTCCGCGGACAGGGTCGGCGTGCCGCCGCGACCACCAATGGTGAACGTGCGATCGCTCCATTGCCACCCGTTCGTGACACGGTTGGTGGCATCCAGCAACGCAGCGCACATGCGGATGCTGCCGGGGCCCGATTGATCTGGCAAGTCGATGATGGGCTCCGGGGTGGAGGTGTCAGCGGGGCGACCCGCGACGGCACCCATGCCCCTTGCATCGATGGGTCCGCCGCTGGAATGGATCTTGAAGCTGCCTTCGGGGGCGGTGATATTGGCAAGGCGGGCGTCCACAGAGCCCCCTTCGATGCTCACGCCTTCGGCGGAGTCGATGGTGATGCCACTGACCACCACGGGGCCCCCCGATACGAGCTCGATGGGGCCTGATGTGGAGGTCAGGTCAATGCCGATGTATACACCCTCGGGGGCCTCTAGGTAGATGGAGTCGGCCACGATGGGTTCGACGCCGGCTGGTAGGAACAAGCAACCCGTCGCGCCGAAGACCCGGAAGTAGCCATCATCAAAGTCACTGCGCTCGAGCAACTCGTCACCCACACCCGCTTCGCCGTCGCAGTTGCGGTCGATGTACGGGAGCAAGCCGAAGACTTCACGGAAGGTGCCGACCACGGTCGATTGGCCGCCGCAGATACGTTCCGTGACGATGCCGTCGGCTACGATGGCGTTCGCCTCGCCGCGCACGATCGTGTAAGAGATGTAGGCGTCCCGCCGGAGGGTCATGGTCGCACTGACCCAGGCGCCGCCTACGTCGAAGGCCGGCGCGGCGAAGCCCGAAGGGGCGATGGACGCAAGCGCAGCTGCCGCCGCATCAGCCGCCGCCCGGGCCGCTTCGGCTTGGGCTATGGCGGTCGCAGCGGCTTGATCAAGAATCGGGTCGCGGGTTTCGCTTGATCCGGACGCCTCAAGCTGATCCACGGAGCGCTGCATGACGACGAAATTCTTTTGCGCCAGGAACTCGGCGGCCCAACCGATCTCATCCAGTTGCAGGGGTGTGGCCGCGCCGAGTGGAGCCACGGCAAGCCATGCTTCCAGTTCGGCCTGGGCAACCTCGCCCTGGGCAATCTGCGCGTCGATGGATGCCTGATTGAAGGAGGCCGCGATTCCCTTCGTGCTGGACCATGCCTCGATGACGTCTGCCGACGCGCTCCGCGTCCCAGGCTCATCCAATACGCTAGCGGCGGCCGCGGCCGTGGCGCTGGCAGCTTGCGCATCGGCGCTCAGTTGCACCAGCTGGCTGGTCAGGTTGACGGTTGCCTCATCGGCAGCCTCCACCGCCGCCTGCGCGGCCGCTTCTGCGGCCAATGCGGCAGCCTCCGTGGCGGCAGCAGCATCGGCTGCCGCCTGCGTTGCAGCATCCACTTTGCCCAGATGGGAAAGGTCGGCTCCATGGACGCCTCCTCCGTCAAGATCACGGGAACTCGCCACGCGGGGTGCCATCGCGTCTTCGGAGAGCCTGCCGTTGACGTTGAGCCGCAACTCCATCTCGCCGGAGTCAAGGCTGGGGCCGCCGCGGTGGTAGATGACGATGCGCTCGTCGCCGTCGAACCAAGCCCCGGAACCGCAATCGATGGTCGCGCGAAGCTGCGTCGTGGTCAAGGCAGGCGTGTCATCGAGACTGTTCAACGCGGCGGCACCGGCGATCCCCACGATGGAGACAACGATGGAGACCGCCAGGACTTCACCCAATACGGATGAGGTGGCGGCCTCGTCACGGCTGAAGGCGGTCTTTCTCATGGTGGTCTCTATGATGATGCGGCGTAGTAATCTACAGGGGCTGGGGGGTAAGGTCACGTGTCGAGGTCGACCAGCACGTCCGCTGTCTGAAAGGCTAAGATGACATCCCGGTCAGCGGAGGTGGGGTTGCTCTGGGGGCCGAATATCTGCACCGTGACCCCCGTGGCGGTCTTGTTCACCAAGAAGCCTGGTTCGGTCCCTTGATCGCTCAATCCGGCCGCGCTGAGGCGCTGTTGGAACAGGGCCGCCCAGATGCCAGGGGACCTTGTCTCGAGGGTCATTTCCAGTTGGGACGCGGAGCCGGCGATGGTGTCCTGGTCCATGGGGATGCCGACCACGTTGGCGACCAAGTCTCCACTGATGCTGCTACCATCCCCTATAAGGCGCGGGGCGACCACGTCGATCAGGATGCGGTCTCCGACATTGGCCACGTGAAGCAAGGGCTCGGAGCGGAACACGGAGCCGTCATCTTGGCGGATGATGATGCTTCCCGACTCGATGGAGACCTCTTGGCCAGGGTAGAAGGCGTTGTGTGAGCGGTAGGTGAGGGTGCCCCCACCCAGGGTCGCCTCGTAGCCCGGGTAAAGCACCCCGGACGTGGCGATCGGGATCCGTCCAGTGGGCCCTGCCACGTGGTATGCGGCCATGTAATCCGTATCGAAGCCAGGGTCCTGTGACATGACGAGGGTCAAGGGCCCCTGGGCCACTGCGAGCACTTGGGCAAAGGCGATGCCCGGCTCAAGGAGGTTCACGAAGTAGGGTGCAAAGGCCGTCGACTCCGCATAGGAGTCAGTGCGGCTGGTGATGGTCTCCGAAGCGGCGTTCTTGACCGTGTGGTGGACCAGCATATTGGGGCTCTGCACGTCCACGAGGACCTCGTAGCTGCCTGCAAATGCGGCCTTGTGGTCAAGGATCGTGGCGCGAGCGGCCCGCGTGTCGTGGGCCGCATCCACCTCATCGATGCGCCAGCGGAGTTCTTGCACTGATCGCACATCATTGATGGCGACACTGCTGGGGATGCCGGTCCAGGAATTGCCGACGGCTCCCAGGGAGTGCCCGTCCCGGTGGTACATGAGGAACGACGGAGCGGTGACGTTCCACAAGCCCTCGGATGGCCGCATCTCCAGTTGGTTGGGCAAGGTGACGGCGTTCTCGAAGCCCCGTCCCTCAGGGGCGCCCAGCTTGACAGGCAGCGCAGCGGCATCGTTACTGGCGTTCGTGGCGAGGTTGTTGAAGTGGGCCCGCACCGCGCCCATCTGCCCATCCACCAGAAGCGCGACGCCAGCTTCGTCTTCCCCTTCGATGACGGGGACCCACTCCAGTCGCCACTGGACGAGGGCGATGGTGATGACCGCGAGGACGAGGACCGCCCCGATCACGGCACTGACGGCCTGTTCATCTTGGCCCAGGCGAGTCCGGCTGGATTGGTTGGCTTTCATGTGGTCTTGACCCTCAGGTAATCGATGAAGAGTTGCCCCGCGGCAGTGGCTTGGGTGTCTCGATCCACGAAGCGGACCTTGGGTGAGCCTCCTTGGTACTCGGCTGCGCTCAAGGGCACGGTCCAAGCGGTGGCGGTATTGGCGCTCAGGGCGGGCAGTTTGGTGTTCCAAGCGGACCCGTCCCAGACCTGGAGGCTGAAGGTGTCCACAAATGAGCGGTAGCGGAGTTCCACTTCGTGGGTCCCAGGTGGGACGCTGGCGAAGTGTGCTTCTGCTTCGAGGTCGTAGGCGGTGGTGAGGGCGGTCACGCGGACCCACAGGGAGTCGACGTGGATGCGCACGCCATCCGGCCTGTTGGTGTCGATGTATTCGAGGTCCACCTGCATCGTCGCGATCTTCGACCAGGTCCAAGACGGCAGGTCTGAGGTGATGTCGAGGGAGACGATGCTGTCGGTCTGGGTGGGCTGGAATTCGACCCTGGCCGGCTGGATACTGCCCCCATCTCGCCAGCGCAGGCGCAGCTTGTCGTTCTGGTAATCACTCCAGTCTTCCGCGTGGCCTTCGTAGAAGATCTCCACCTTCTGGATGGTGCCCGTGCCCGATCCGAAGTCCTTGATGCGGGCACGGTTGTCATCGCCCACGATGATGGCATACTGGTCGTCCGGGGCGCCCATGGCGTTCGCGTCGTTCAGAGTGCCCACTTCGTCGACGAAACCCGTGCCGTACAGGGTCCGGGTGACGACGCTGGGGGTGCCCACTTCCTGAAACGATCCTTCCGCCCCGAAGTCGTCTCCGTTCTGCATGTTGAGGCAAGAGCCGACGGTGCCCTTGATGAGCGTCGGGGGGCAGGTCAGATACGTGTACACGGCGCCTGCCTGGACAGGATCTTGCCGGATGGCAGAATCGGCCCTGTTGCCCGAGAGATCCGTCATGCCTGCGGCGTAGTATTCGAGCGTGTGGCCGATGGCACCGTTCCAGCCGCCTGCGGGTTCTGGCACCTGGGCTGTGAAGGTCTTCTGGGTGACGGCGGTCATGGGCACCGCCTTGAACAAGGGCCCGGTGCCGTCGTCCACCCGGTGATGCAGGGTCGGGGCAGCGGTGGCATTGATGCCGGAGCAATCGTCGGCCAGCGTCACGGTGACGGTGGCGGGTCCGACGGAATCAGCGCTCAAATCGGGGGGTGACTGGAGCCAGGTCTGCACCGTCGGAGGCGTGGCATCCTTACTGCAGTCTTGACCGATGAACGGCGTGGTGGCGCCGTAGGCAAGAACGGTGCTGCGAGTGTCTTGTCGAAGAAGCATCGCCTCCACGTGGACCCCACCAGACAGTGTGTGCAGGACGATCCACTCCTCGCCGATGGTCAGGTGCTTGTCCTCGAAGGGCGCCGTTGTGGGAGGGGCGACGACAGTGCGGGTGCCGTTGATGTCCACAAGCAAGGACAGCACGTCCGCGTGCAGCGGCAAGCCGCCACGGTGCCGGAGTTGGATCTCTTCGTCGCCAGTACCCCAACCACCAGTGCCCGGGTCGAAGCGGACGTCGATGCTGGCCGGGCGTTCCTGCTCAGGCCCCTCGAACGTCATCATCAAACCACCCAGCCCCAGAGCCATCGTCACCGTGATGGAGACCAGGAGAATATCCCCGATCACCGAACTGACGGCGTCCTCTCGGCTGGGCGCGAACGGCACGGGCTATCCATCGAGGGCTGAGTCAAAAGGCAGCGGCGTTGTTTCAGCGGGCACGACGGGAGTGGCCCGCGACCGGCATTCGCCGAAGTCGGTTCCTATAGGCATTTATACCGTCAGACCCACGGTCGACGTATCCCCGAT
>JBFGSX010000121.1:0-5840 GCA_041566495.1 Thermoplasmatota archaeon | reverse complement strand
TACCCCGTCGTCCGCATGGGCGACTTGATTTGGGAAGAAGTGGACCGCCAAGGTCTGCCCAGGGATTCGTCCAACGTGGGCAAAGTGGCCAACGCCATGCGGGAATCCGAAGGCCAAGATGTCTGGGCCCTTCGGACCGTCGAACGGGTCCACACCTTCGACAGCGACATCGTGTTGATCGATGGGGTCCGCAGCAACCACGAAGTGGAAGTGTTCCGCCGGGAGATGGGCGACGAATTCGTCTTGGTCGCCATCCACACGGACGCCCGCCACCGCTATGACCGCTTGACGACCCGCGCCCGGGACGACGACCCCCAAGGAGCCGACGCGGACACCGGACACAAGGCCCGGGATGAACGGGAAATGGCCTGGGGCATCGCCCGCACCATCGCGTTGGCTGACGAGATGATCGTCAACGACACGACCCTGGATGTGTTCCGGGAGCGCGTCGCTGCACTCCTGGACCGTTTGCTCTAGAGACCCAACACCTAAGAGGGGCAGCGCGGGTTTTGGCGCATGCGTATGTGGGCCCTGCTGGCCATTCTACTCGCCGGGTGTGCCCAGAGCCCCTCGGTCGAGGACACCTTCGAGGTCCACGCCATCGAACCTGAGTTGGGCTGGACCCGCCAGGTCATTGCCGAAGGGGATGTCGTATGGCACGAATCCGGATCGGCCACGCCTTCATTTTCCCAGGTGGCGCAGGTCACCGCCCATCCTTGTATCTACGACGAAGGCGAGGAGATCTACTTCACGAACCAGTTGCTGACCCACGTCCAGATCCCGAACGGCACCACTTCGGTGGCCGTGACCCTGGATTGGGATGACACCAGTTACCTCCGGGATGCATTGCGGGTCGGCTACCGGGCCCCGTCCCAGGAATTGTACCGGGAGTCGGCTCCCTTCGCCCGTGGAGAGGCCCTCGAATTGCCCGTCAGCCCGGCCGATTGGGCGGAGCCGGGTGCCATTTGGGGCGGCGGCATGGATGTCTGGGCTTGCCTGGACACCGATACCGGCGATGGCTTGTTCCCGCCGTCCTTGTTCCACGGCGAGATCCGCTACCGCATCGAAGCGTTCGCTTAGCTGCCTTCGTCAAGTGCCTGCTTCAGGCGTTCCTTTCGCAAGGCGAGGGCTTCGCGGATCTTGCGCTCACGGTCAGGGTCGTTGGACAAGTCCCGGATGCCACCGTGGGCTTCTTCAGCTTCCTCTGAGGGGGTAGGCGGAGGCCCCGGGGGTGCGTCAGCGGGCACCGTCGCGACCGTCCGGGCGGCAGGAATGGGGGCCGGAGTCTCCTTCGGGCGGATGTGCAGGACTTCCTGCAGTTCCTCCACGACGTGTTGCTTGGTCTCGACGGGGCCAAAGGCGCCGTCGGCCCACTTCTTGCGCAGCGCGTCCTGGGCTTGCTCGAAGGTGTTGGATTGGCCGTAGCGGTGGGCGACGCCTGCCTCGGCATCCCATTTCCACAGCTCGACGCCGGCAGTCACGAGCAAGCCGATGCTCATGGGGTCGGCGTATTCTTGTTCGAAGATGACCCGCTTGATGCCGCAATTGGCGATCATGCGGCTGCATTGGGTGCAAGGCTGCGTGGTGCAGTAGATGTCACTGCCTTCGATGCTGACCCCGGTCGTGGCCGCTTGCAGGATGGCGTTCTGCTCCGCGTGGAGGCAAGGGCAGACATCGGCCATCATGCCGCTGGGGATCTTCAGTTCGTCACGGATGCAACCGGTATCGCAGGGATGGGGGAAACCGCGGGGAGCCCCATTGTAGCCGGTGGTCAAGACGCGCTTGTCTTTGACGACGACGGCGCCCACTTGGCGGCGGGGACAAGTGCCACGGCTCTTGACGAGGTGGGTCATGTCCACGAAGTATTGGTCGACGGTGGGGCGGTCGTCCATGTTGGAGCCAGAACCCGGCCATGCAAGAGGATTGCCCTACGGTGCCATCAAATGCGGGACCCGAGTGGCAG
This sequence comes from Thermoplasmatota archaeon, assembly GCA_041566495.1. Taxonomy (GTDB): domain Archaea; phylum Thermoplasmatota; class E2; order JACPAO01; family JAHFTW01; genus JBFGSX01. The sequence continues at coordinate 3,877 of JBFGSX010000121.1, read as the reverse complement.
GGTCGTGCGCGTCGAAGTGCGGACCCCATTGCTGCCTACGGAGGACCCTGAGAAGGTCGCCCAGGCCGTCGCCCGGTTCTTGCCCGAGGCCGAGGTCAGTGAGGCCGATGGCCGAGTGACCGCCACCGGGGACAGCTTGGAGATGCTGCGCCAGCGAATCTGGGAATTGCGCATCATCGACACGTTCCGGGGCGCTCTACTTGGGGGCTGCGAAGGCCAGCGCCTGCGCTTCATCACGAGCAAGCAAGCGGCGTTTGCAGGCAAGGTCTCCCTGCCAGCCGCACCCCACCCCTTGGGGGACTTGGCTTGGACAGTGACCCTGGGGGAGGACGATCCTTGGGGTGACGCTGAGGCGTTGGCCTGGTGGTTGTGCCCGGAGACGGCGGACGGCGAGATCATCGGGCCGACCTAGCGCGCCCATTTGTGGTCGCAGCGGCGACACACGTACTGATCGGTGAACATCAACAGGTCCACGTGGCTGCTCTCGCATTGGGGGCAGCGGAAGTAGATGGGACGGTCCCGGGTCTTCTTGCGGACCTTGGTGTGCTTGGTGGCACGCTTGCGGTGCTTTTGGCAACTGGCGTTGACGCAGTAGAACCGCTTGCCATCATCGGTCAAGTAGCAACCCAGGCGGGAGCAGACCGGGGGCAGTTTGTCGCCGAAGTATTTGTCCACGGTCTGCCCGACCTTGGATGGCTTCTCTTCGGGTGCGGGGTGGGCGCTCTTGATGGCTTCGCGGAGTTTTCGTTGCGCTTCGGCGACTTGGGCGTCCACGTCGTCGATGGCGGCGAGGCTGAACAATGAGAGGAGCCGGATGGCTGGGGATGCCTGGGTGCGGGGCCCAGGCCTCCACCTCATGTCAGGGGCACCTCGATGGTCATCAGGTCCTTGGCGACCACTACGTCAGGGACGATGGCGGCGGCTTCCTTCCTGATCTCTTCGGGGTCCTTGTACCGAGGACTGATGTGGGTCAGGACGAGGCGCTTGGCACCGGCTTTCTGGGCGATGCCGGCGGCTTCGTCTGCGCACATGTGCTTCACTTCCCGGGCCCGGTCCCGCAGATCGGCGGTGAAACTCGCTTCGCAGATGAATACGTCTGCGTCCTTGGCCGCTTCCAGGATGCCCAGACAAGGTTGGGTGTCCCCACTGTAGGTGATGCGGCGACCTGGCCTGCTGGGGCCGAGCACCATGTCGGGGCTGATCTCGCGGCCGTCGGCGAGGGTCACAGTGATTCCTTTCTGGAGCCGACCGAACATAGGACCTTCGGGGATGCCCATGCCAAGGGCTTTGGGTTTGTCGAAGCGACCGGCTCGTTCTGGCTCTTGCAGGACGAGACTGACGTTGGCGACGGAGTGGTCGCCTTGGTAGACGTGCATGGTGTAGCCGTCTTTCTCGATGACGTCGCCGGGGGCGATCTCCTGGATGGTGATGGGGAACGCGCGGGTCCAGCCTCCCATTTGTCTCCAAGCGTCCACCATCCGCTTCAAGCCTTTTGGGCCATAGATGGTGAGGGGGCGGTCCCGTTCGTTGAGCGCCATGGTCTTGACGAGGCCCGGGACCCCAAAGCAATGGTCGCCGTGGTAGTGGGTGAGCCAGATCTGACTGACCTGTTGGTAGCTCAGTTCGCTGTGCTGCAGTTGGCGTTGGGTGCCTTCACCGCAGTCGAAGAGAATGATCTCGCCGCCGCGCTTGAGGGCGACGCAGCTGAGTCCACGCTGGGCCGTGGGCCAGGAGGCGCCGGTGCCCAGGAAGGTGAGGCTCATGTTCGCACCCATGGGGAGCGCTCGACCCCCTGCGGCCTTTTAACCGGCGCGAAGGCGGCGATAGACGGCGTAATGGCGGGTGAGGCTGCGGTGGACGAACTCACTGTGGCGCTCCACGAATTCCAGGCCGTGTGGCTCGGCGTCCAACAGATCCGGTTGGGCGTGGCCAACGACGGCGTACGCTCCTTCGGGCAGCAAACGGGCGAACGCATCGAGGGCCCGGACGTAGAGCGCTCCCAGGGCTTCGTCGTGGGTGCTGCTGGCGCCACCGTAGGGCAGGTCGGTGACGATGCCTTGGATGCCGTCGACGAGGTCTGGGACGGCGCCGATGTCCGCTTGGAAGACATCCGCGTCCAGGGGTTCTGGGGCGGCGTCGGTGAGAGTGGTGAGGGTGCCTTGGACCATCCAGGGGTCGATGTCGCTGGCGAGCACCTCGTAGCCCATGAGGGCGGCTTCCAGGACGATGCCACCGGTGCCGCAGAATGGGTCGATGATGCGACCTCCAGGTGGGACGCGGGCCAGGTGGACGAGGCTGCCTGCACGCCGGGGGTGGAGGCCGACGGGGCTGAAGTGTGCGCGGCGGTCGGTGACCCGATCCTGGTGACCTTCGAGGCGGGCGCCCATGAGGCGGCCGATGTGGATGCGGCCATCCCCGAGCCAGGCATAGACCATGGTCTCTGGGGCCGCCAGGTCGATCTTGTGGCCCGCGCCTGCAAGGGCTGCGCCCAAGCGCCGCTCTGTGGCGTTGCCCAGGGGGCTCTTGTCTTGGCCATAGCGGTGGCTGCGCACAGCGGCGGTGCCTTCACCGGTGGCTCGGGCGGCCACGATGTCGGCGAGTGCCTCGATGCCTTCCGGGGTGCAGGGAGCGTCCCCCCAGTGTTCCCCCCAACCCCACGCTTGCACGTGGTGGTGGAGCGCGGTGCGGTCATCGACGATGCGCACCCGTTGGGTGGGTTGGTCGGTGATCTGGCCCCCGTGGACCTCCAGGAGCGCCTGTAGTTCGGCATCCGGCAGCGTGGCGTGGTCGCCTTGCAAGAGGATGCCGTACACAGGCGCCCCAGAGTCATGGGGTTTTCAGCGTTGGCGGCGGGCCAAGACCAGGATGGCACCGAGCAGCACCACGATTCCCAGGCCGGGAGAGTCTTGGCTTGGGGTGATGGCAGGCTCATCCTCGTCGCTGGGGTTGGCCGGTGCGATCTCCTCGCCACCGGATTCTTGTTGCCAGACCTGGATGTCTTCGGCGAAGATCACGGTCAGGGTGGAGTCCTGGACGCGGAACGCGCCGTCATCGTCCCGGAAGCGGGCCTGGACGGCGTACGTGGCGGCGCCGCCGGTGAACGCAGTGTCCGTGACGGACTCGCCGTCGGTGCTTTCGACCCGGCGCATCTCCTCCAGGGCCCAGACCGTGTGGCCCACGATGCGGGGGTCGTTGCTGCTGGTCCAGGAGATGGTCACGGTGCCGTCGGCGTGGCCGATGGCGGTGACATTGGTGGGGAGGTACGGCGGGTCGTACGGGTCAAGGGCGTCGGAGCCCATTCGCAGTTCGTCCAGGTCAGAGTACTGGTCCCCGTCGCTGTCGGCTTCCAGGGGGTCGGTGCCTGCGGCGATCTCGGCTGAGTCACTGAGTCCGTCGTTGTCGTCGTCTTCGTCAGCGTTGTCTCCCACACCGTCCTTGTCGTTGTCGGCCCATTCTTGGCGGTCATCGGGGAAGGCGTCGGCCCAGTTGCTGTGCAGGTCGCCGTCGCGGTCGTTGTCGCAAGCGTCGCCCCGCAGATCGTTGTCCATGTTGGCCTGGTCAGGGTTGGGGTGCATGGGGCAGTTGTCGTCCTGGTTGAGCACCCCGTCACTGTCTTCGTCGCCGGTGGGGCCGTCGGACAGGTTGGTGTCGCAAGCGTCACCGATGCCGTCACTATCGCCGTCTGCCTGGTTGGCATTGGCGTGGCGGGGACAGTTGTCCTCTTCGAGGCCATCGGCGTCGGGGTCCGAGGGCGTGCTGGCGGCGTCGAACGGGTCGCTGCCTGCGGCGGCTTCCATGTCGTTTTCGTAACCGTCAGCGTCGGGATCATCGGGGGTGCTGGCGGCGTTGTCAGGGTCGCTGCCGGCATTGGCTTCGG
>JBFGSX010000120.1:0-5851 GCA_041566495.1 Thermoplasmatota archaeon | reverse complement strand
CCCAGGGCGGCCCAGACGTCTTGTTGGAAATCCGTGCCCATGGGCTTCATGGGGAGGTCGAAGGAGCGCCGGCGGCCATCGGCGTATTCCTCGATCTGGCGGCGAGCCGCATCCAGGACGGGGTCGTCGCTGGCCAGGGGTTCCTCATCCGGGAACCAGCGGCTGACCTGGGGGCGCCAATCATCGTGGCTGCCGGGCAATTGGATCTTGACGATGTGGCCATTGTGGGCGACCACGGTGAATTCGCCCAGGCGCGTCTTGACGGGCGTCCAGACCAGGCTCATGCGCTAGCAACCTTGGGGCGGCTGAAAAACGGTGCCATGGCGACGGCGTACATCCCGAAGGACACCGTGATGACGGCCAGGCCGATCAAGAGCCAGGGGTCGTCGACGCCACCAAAGCGGCCGAAGGCAGCAAAGGAAAGGCCCAGGTTCAGGAGGTAGAAGCTGCCCTTCATGGCGGAGCCGAAGCGAGGCGGCGGGCGGCCACCGTGCATGGGGATCAGGCGGGTCATGAGGCCCAGCAGCAATTGCACGGCGCCACCCAATAGGCCCACGTGCAGGTGGGTGAAGCGGAGGGAGCCGTAGATCTCCTGCATGGAGTCCGGCAGGACGTTGAGGAAGATGCCCATCAGGACGGCTGCAACCAGCCAGAAGACTGCGCTGAACGTCCAGGGGATGTAGACGAATTCGGGCCGGACCGAGTTGGTGGGGCTCTTGTTCTTCATGATGTTGGCACCCAGGACGCCCATCCAGACGAAGAAGCCCAGGAAGACCATGGGTCCGAGGCCGACCAGGAAGCCTTGGCCGACGGGGGTGTCCACGCCGATGATGAAGCCTGCTGTGATGCCGACGATACCCAGCAAGGAGGTGTGCAGCTCGCCCTTGATGGCGCCCGCTGCGATGGCGGGGATGCCGCTCAGGCGGGGGACCCAGAGGTGGCTGAGGCCGTAGATGCTCAGGAGGCCGTAGCCGACGACGATGATGTGGATGGCGGCGTCGTAGATGCGGTCGCCCCAGAGCCCGCCGACGATGAGGGCTGGTAGGAGTAGGATGGCGCCGATGGGGAGGAAGCGGTGGGCGAAGTGGACGTGCTTCAGGCAGGCGTCGTCGCCCTTGGTCAATTTGTCCGTCTCCATGTCCACGAGGCCCTTCTTGGGGGCGTGCTTCATGACTTGGATGGACCAGATGGTGGCGCCTGCGGCAAAGACCGCCGTGCCGAGCCAGCCTACGAAGCGGGTCCATTCCATGGGCAGCAGGACCGCGAACGCGATGGCCAGGGTGCCGGCGAGCCAGAGCTTGGCGGCGATGGCGACGGGACGCTCGGGGAAGCTGGTGCGGGCCAATGCGGGCAGGGTGTAGGCATGCAAGCCGGCGAGGCCTGCCATGACGGTGCCGAGCATCAGGACGATGCCGTGGGCGGAGTACCAGGCCCAGTCTGGGTTCAGGCCCGTGAGGCCGCCTACCAGCAGGAGGAGCCCGATGGCGAGGCTGATCAGGCTGGTCCGGGCGTGGGCCGTCGCCGCGTGCATGCCGCTGCGACTCCGGGGCCCTACATCAGGCCTGTGGGTAGGCCTGGGTGCGCTGCCACTGGACTTCGGCGTGGAGTTTGTTGAGGTCGTTCTGGATGAGCCCCATGGCGACGTAGACCCAGAGGTTCAGGACAATGGGGACCAAAGCGTGGACGAGGGGCGGGATCTCGGCTTTGCGGCCGTAGCGTTGCAGGACCATTTCGGTGCCCCGTGCGGCCCCCCACATCATCCAGACCTGGATGCCAGCGGCAGCGAAGGACGCGACCAGCATGAAGACCACGGAGCCGATGAGGCCCCCCACCGCGAAGCCGCTTACCGAGGCGTTGTCCCCAGACATACCCAGTCCGAAGATCGCCATGAAGTAGACGATGAGGGCCAACCACATCAGTACAAAGGCGATGATGGCCAATGTGAGGGCCAGCTTGGCTTTGTGAGGGCGTCCCAGGTGCTCGTGGGTGTCCCGGTAGGTGACGTAGAGCCAGTACAGGGTGTAGATGCCCAGCGTGAAGATGCCGAGCAAGATAACAAGCGCCAACTCCCGACGAGGTGGGAGAGGTCCACTCGGGGCAGTCTGGGTCTGCGTCCATTCCATGACCCGCCAGAGCTGCCGCTGGTTTTGGGGGTTTTTGTTGGCACCGGGCGCTGGGCAACGATGCTTTCAGGGTACTGGCTCAGTACTTGGGATTGGTCGGCGCGTAGTCCGGGGGGATGTTGACGAGGGCCTTGACCTCGGGGACGCGCTCCTTGACGATGCGTTCGACGCCGGCTACGAGGGTGACCTCGCTCATGCTGCATCCGTGGCAAGAGCCGACCATTTGGACCTGGACGACGCCGGTCTCGGGGCTGTAACCTAGGAACTCCAGGTCGCCGCCGTCGAAGTGGAGGGCGGGACGGATTTCGTCGATCGCCGCGAGGATGCGCTCCTCGATGGTCTGCACGGTCGCGCTCATAGTGCTGTTTCAGTCGAAACCGGGCTTAAGCATTGGGGCCTAGGCCGTGTCTGGGCCCATGGGCGTGGAGACCCCTGACGGGGCCACCAATCTTGTCCCTGAAACGACTACAGTCCGTCGCGTGCACCTCTGGGTTATGACATGTCCAGTATGTCACGCAGATGAATGCGATCGAGTACAGGGTGCCTATCACTGCCCGACGTGCCAGGTGCGGTTCGGCTAGGACCGAGGGAGGCACGTCGGGCCGTACGGCTAGGAGCCCACTCCTTCCAGGCGGGGCTTTGGGGCTTTACGGCGTGACGGAAGCCACCAGGCTGGCAGCTGCGTCGAAGCTGACGTCCACGAACCAGGAGGGCCAGATGCCCACCAGGATGACGAGGGCCACACAGACACCGATGGCGATGGCGGCGCCCCGGTCCACGGACAGGGGGCTACCAGCCGGGGTATCAGCGTGGTCGACGTACATCGCACGGATGACCCGGACGTAGTAGTACAAGCTGATGGCACTGTTCAGGACCGCGAAGATCGCGAGCCACAGCAGCCAGCCCAGTTGCCGGTTGACAGCCACGTCGACGGCACTGCCGAAGAGCACGAGCTTGCTGGTGAAGCCCCCGAGGGGCGGGATGCCAGCCATGCTGAGCAGGAACACAGTGAACGCGAAGGCCAGGAAGGCGTTGCGTTTGCTGAGGCCCTTGTAGCTCTCGATGCGGTCCGGGATGCCGACCAAGATGAGGGCGCCGACCACCAAGAACGCGCCGAGCTTCATGGCTGCGTTGACGATCAAGTGCAGGATGCCGCCTCCGAGAGCCCACGTGGCGTGGGTCGCGAAGGAGTTGGTGCCTGCAGCGGCGCCGGCCACGACGATGGCGATGAGCAGGTAGCCTGCCTGAGCGATGCTGCTGTAGGCGAGCATGCGGCGCAGACTGGCTTGCTTGAGCGCGACCAGGTTGCCGACGAACATGCTGGCCACGGCGATGGCGGCCATGGCGAGTTGCCAGTTGTCCGCGACACCCAGGAGGGCGACCAGGAAGACGCTGATGACGGCGGCGAAGCCCATGGCCTTGCTGCCAGCAGCGAGCATGCCAGCCACCGGGGGCGGGGCGCCGTGGTAGACGTCCGGAGCCCATTGGTGGAAGGGCGCGCTGCTGATCTTGAAGCCGAGCCCACCGAGCAGGAACACGATGGCGACCATGCTGATGGCATCGAAGGCACCGCCGGTGGTCAGCGCGTCGCCGATCACGTAGATATTGGTGCTGCCAGCGACACCGTAGAGCAGGCTGATCGCGTAGAGCGTCAGGCCGCTGCTGACGGCGCCGAACAGGAAGTACTTCATCGAAGCCTCGGCGCCGACACCGTCGCGGCGCATGCCGGCCAGGAGGTAGCTGCTCATGGAAGCGATCTCGATGCCCAGTAGCAGGACGATGAGGTCGCGGGCGCTGCTGGCGACCATCATACCGAGGGTCGCGAACAGGATGAGGCTGAACAGTTCGCCATAGTCTTCTTCGGCGCGGCCGCTCATTTCGCGGCCGGTACCGAGCACGGCCAGGAAGGCGGTGCCGAGGAAGATCAATTTGAACAGTTGCGTCGCCGGGGTGATCGCGTAGACCTCACAGGGACTGTAGAGGTTGTTGGCGATGGCATTGCTGCACGCGTCGATGTAAGCGAACGTGAAATCGATGCTGGTGCCCGGGATGTCGAGGCGCCACTGGAACAAGGTCCCGAGGGTGACGATGAAGGCGCCACCCAGGCCGATGAGCGCGAACTGGCGCATCCCGAGGCGGTCCGGCAGTTTGGCGCCGGCCAGGGGGATGAGCAGTGCGAACACCAGCAAGATGAGTTCAGCGGTCCAGATCTGCCAGTAGAGGGGCTGGCTGAAGAGCCCACTCACGAATTCTGCGATTCCCATCTAAGCGACCCCCATGATCTGCATGACCTGTTGCGTCCAGTCGTTCATCTGGCCCAAGAGGAGGGCCGGAAGGACACCGAAGATGATGGCGAGGACCACCAGCACGGCGATGGTCCAGCGCTCCATGGGCACGACGTCGTGGACGTGGTCCATGTCGACGGTGGCACGTTCGGCGCCGAAGAAGGCGCGTTGCAAGGCCCAGAGGTAGTAGCCGGCGGTGATGAGGACACTCCAGATGGGGACCATGATCCACCATCCGAAGGCTTCCCAGATGGCTGCGAACATGGTGAACTCCGCGATGAAGCCCATCATGCCGGGCAGGCCAAGGCTGGCCAGGAACAGGGCGGCGGTGAGGCCGGCCAGGACCGGGACGCGGGTAGCGACGCCACCGAGCTTGCTGATGAGGCGGGTGCCGGTGCTGTGTTGCAGGCTACCGGCGGCCATGAACATGCCAGCGCTGATGACACCGTGGGCGACGTTCATGTACGCTGCACCAGCCCAGCCGAGGTCGTTGAAGGTCACGAGGGCGATGGTGATCATGCCCATGTGACTGACCGACGAGTAGGCGATGAGCGACTTGAGGTCGTCTTGCGCCAGGCACAGGAAGGCGCCGTACAGCACACTGATGGTACCCAGGATGAACAAGGGCCATTGGAAGTACATCGCGGCGTCCGGCAGAAGCGGGAAGGCGATGCGCATCAGACCGTAGCTGCCCATCTTCAGCAAGACACCGGCGAGCATCACGGAGCCAGCCGTGGGGGCTTGCACGTGAGCGTCGGGGAGCCAAGTGTGGAAGGGGACGCTGGGCATCTTCACGAGGAAACCGATGGCGAGCAGGCTGAAGGCCAGCAGACCGAAGCCGTGCGCGAAGCCGGCTGCGGCCGCGCGCTCCGTCAAGGTCGGGATGTGCCAGGTACCGAGACCGGCCCCGAAGTAGACCGCCATGAAGCCCACCAGCATGATGAGCGAGGCGCCGCCGGTGTACACGAAGAACTTGTAACTGGCGTACTTGCGGTTCGGTCCACCCCAGATCGCGATGAGGAAGTACATCGGGATCAGGACGAATTCCCAGAAGATGTAGAACAGGAACAGGTCAAGCGCCGTGAACACACCCATGACGGTGGCGTTCAGCAGGACGAGCATGGTGAAGAAAAGCCGGGGCTTCTTCGATTCGTTCCAGCTGTACAGAATGACCAGGGGCGTCAGTAGGCTGGTGAGCCAGGCGAGGGAGGCACTGAGGCCGTCCACACCGAAGCTCAGCGTGATGCCGAGGCTCTTGACCCAAGGCCAGTTCGTGGTGAACCGGTAGTCGCCGCCGCTGCTGATGCCCACTTGCAGGAAGATGAGCGTCATGACGACGAAGGCAGGGATCGTGAAGATCAACGCGACGCGCCGGGCGTTCTTGTCGGAGCTGGTGTAGGTGGCGAGGGCGCCGACCAGGGTCAGGAGCAGCGTGACCGGGAT
>JBFGSX010000119.1:0-5870 GCA_041566495.1 Thermoplasmatota archaeon | reverse complement strand
CGGTCCGCCGATTTCACGACCGTCACCCGCAGCAGGACGTTGAAGGCGGCGACGAACTCGACCGATGAGCTGTGGCACGCGGCCGGTGCGCTATTCGAATCGTGGTCGCGGCGGCACCGCGACCCGGTCCGCCTCATCGGCGTCGGCCTCTCGCATCTGACCACCGGCTCCAACCGGCAACTGGCACTCTTCGGGCAGGATGAGGCCGACATAGACCGCGTTGTCCAAGGGGGCGCAGAACAGGTATTCGTTCTCCCCGATCTGGGCGTACTCGATCATGTGGCAGCCGAGCAAGAGGCCGGGTTCTGGCCAGAAGCCGGCCAGTTTGATATCCGACTTGTCCCGGGCATCGTAGATGAGGACACCGGGGGTGGTGGAGAGTTCGGGGGCGAAGAAGACCCAGTCGCCGGATGCGTCGGCCTTGATGTCTGCCGCGTACAGGCCAAGGGGGCTCTGCTGGTCAGGAGTCTCCACTTGTACGGAGGCGACGAGCACCGGTTGGGTGGGGTCGCTGATGTCGACCACTTGGAAGCCGTAGCCCATGATGCCCAGGAAAGCGTAGCCCCCTTGGACGTCGATCTCAGAGATGCGGCCAGGAGGACCATTTTCGCCAAGGGGCTCCCGGGCGATGAGGGTCATGTTGTTGGAGGTGTTGTGCAGGGCCGGGTCGCCGTGGTCGTGTCCGAGGACGAACGGGGACAGCCATTCGAAGGTCTCATCGACGGTCTCATCGACGGGGATCGGAATGGGTTCATCCGTCGCGCAGCCGGCGAGGGTGGTCATGACGAGCAACGGGACGAGGGCCCAACGCATGCCCCTGGCTTGGCTGGGCACCTCATGGGGTTTGCGGTGGCTTGGACGACGCGCCCACAACGCCTAAGCGCCGGCGGCGGGCTCACCTGGTATGCGACTCATTCCGCTCCTGTTCGTGATCATGGCCTTGGCCGGCTGCTCCACGCCAGAGACCGAACCCCTGGATTCGGATGGAGATGGGTATGCGGATGATGCCGAGCGGGCGGCGGGTACGGATCCGTTCGATCCCAGCAGTGCCCCGGGCATCGCCATCGAGAACGCCACCGCGTTCGAACCGGTCTGGGGCGCCTTGGATGCTGCCATCCGCCCCGGCGCGCCCATTGGCTGGTGCACGTACAATTTCCTGTTCTACGCACCTAGCAACGGCACATACTACATCGGCACGGCCGCCCATTGCACCGACGGCGTCGGGCAGCGCATGCCCCTGGTCGGCTTCATGGATGAGATCGGCACGGTCGTGTACGATTCCGACAATGCCACCGAGAGTGGGACAAACGCCGACTTCAGCCTCATCCTCTTGGATCCGGGCCTCAACACGAAGGCCAACCCCACGATGATGAACCTGCAAGGCCCGACGGGTTTCACGACCGCCGCGGACGTGGCCATCGGGGACACCATCGAGCACCACGGTTACGGCATGGTGTTCGGGGACGTGGAGCAGACCCGAGACCGGGAGGGCGTGGTCAGTGGCTGGAGCGGGGGCACGGACAAGGACTACTGCAGCGAGTCACCCATCTGGTGGGGCGACTCCGGCAGCCCCGTCATCCACCAGAAGACGCAGAAGGCGTTCGGCATCGTGAGCCGGGCCGGCTGGACGTCGTGCACCCCTTCCGCCCAATTGATGGGAGCGACCCTGCCGTACATCTTCGATGAGATGGCAGAGTACGGCTGGACCGGCATCGAACTGGCCACCGTCTGAAGCACCCGGCGCGCGGCGGGGCGTCCCCGACCTCAGCCGACCTTCCAGAGCAGGATGAGGTCGACGATGAACAGCAGAACGATCATGGATTCTAAGACCAGTGCCCGGCGGTGATTGCTCTCCTCCTGGGCGAGGTGGAACATGTCCTCCATGACGTCGGTCTTGTGGACGACCGCTTTCTCCCAGGTGTCGATGCGGAGGCGTCCTTGGAGGGTGGCATGGAGCCGCTCTGTGAATCGGTCACCGAACGCTTTGCCAGTGCCGTGCAGGGGATCGGTGAGGCGTGCGACCTCGACCCGTACGTGGCTCAGGTCTCGCAGGGTGGCACGGGCGCTGCGCAACAAGCCCCACCGAGACCATAGCTTGTCGACGCTGGCGAACGATTGGTCAAGCCGGCGATCGAGGTAACCGTCGTAGGCACGGAATTCGACCAGCTCGGCGCGGGCCACTTCTAGGATGTCGACGATGTCCGCTTCGTCGCCATCAGGGCTCCAGATGACCACCCGATCTCGACCGACCAGGACACCGCCATCTCGGCGGCGCAGCAAGACGGGTTCGTTGTCTTCCCGGGGGGCGTCCCCGAGGACCCACGCCTCGGCACCGACCTGGTCTCCCACAGGAGTGCCCAGGATGCGGATGTCCCAGGTCTCGACCGTGTCCGGGGGCTGGTACCGTTCGTAGAGGGCCGGGGCGACGGCGGCGGCGACCTCGCCGTCCCAGCGCTCGATCGGGTCCGGTAGGGAGACCGCCGCCCATGGGTCGTCGATGTCCTTGCTGATCCGGTACGAGACGACCCCGACAGCGTGCAGGACGATCTCCACGCGCACGCCATCGATGTTCTTCACCATGAACGCCGGGGCCTGGAAAGGACCCAGCCTATTGCGGGCGCCTTCGATGAGGGCGGCCCGTTGCAGGGGTCGCCCTAGGAGTATGGGCACTTGGTCCAGGTGGATGCTGCCTCCGAGGTCGCCAAGCGTCATACGCAAGGCGGTGACCATCAAGCCTCCTTGATGGCCAACATCCAGCGATCTCGTCGGCCTTCGACTGCGTCGTCACCCAGCCAATGATTGTCGAAGTCGTCCAGTTCCATCACGGTCTCGGGCCCTGCCCAAGGATCGTTGAGGATGATGTGGTCGTCCTTGATGCCCGCCACCACGGCGTAGTGGTCGGTGTCCTCGGGGGCGAGCCAGTAACAGACAATGACCACGTGGCCGTCGGCCATGGCGTCACGGATGGCAGCCAGGGGTGTGTCCGTGTGCTTGACGTACGCGACCATGCCCATTTCGTCGGCGAACTTGTACATCATGCGCTGCCGAGTGCCGATGTCCGGGGTGGTGCCCATGGCAGAGGCGAGCTCCGCTTCGGGCAACCGTACGCCCACGAGCCCGTCAAGGGCCATCTTGAGAGCAGCTGGACCGCACGTGTAGTCGGTCTGCTGCTTGTGGTGCTGAATGTCGATAGGGACGTCCACTTCGTTGGATTGTAGCAAGTACTGACGATGAACCTATGCCCAGTGGCATGCCGCCCATGACACGGATTCTGGACATGTCAAGCTGCTCGAGCACGGGTCGGGCGCATCCCAGGCCACCCACCAGGCCCTCGGGGACGCCATGCACACCCGGTTCAAGGGGGTCGAAGCGGTGGTGGCGTACGATCTACCGGCGTTCCAAATGGCCGTACCCAACCCTCCTGCTGCCGATGCCTGGACGGGCACCCTGCCTCGGACCCACTTGACGATCGGCCCGACCCTCAAGAATGCCGACATCACGGCCCACACCTGACATCCCAATGCCCTCGACCTACTGGATCGGCTTCATGACTGGCTCAAGAGGGCGGGGTTGAAGCCCATGGCCGGGTGCATGCAATGGAACCGCTAGGCGCCGTTCCCGATGGAGACCTTCGAACGGCTCCTGGACGAAGCCAAAACATGCATGTGACCACCACAATGGTTTTCCTCCTGCGCACGGCGTCGACGCCATGCGCATCCTTCCCCTCCTGTTCATCATGGTCACGTTCGCCGGTTGTGCCGGCGACGCGCCGGAACCCGTCACGGACAACCCGTTGGGGCTCCCTGACGTCGAAGCCGGCCCCGACACGGGAGCCATCCAGGGGGTCGTGGTCGACACAGCGATCGTCCCGATCGTCGGCGCAACCATCACGATCGGCGCCCTCGGCATCGAATTGGTGACCGATGAGAACGGCGGCTTCGGCATCAGCGACATGGAACCCGGCATCTACGCCGTCGATGTCTCGGCACCCCTCTACCTGCCCGCGCAGCAGGTCGTCGAAGTGGTCGCCGGCCAAGCCAGCAAGGCCCGCATCCTGCTGCAAGCAGACCCCACCCCATTGCCGTACCATGAGACCCTGAAGTACAACGGCTTCGTTGGCTTGTGGGCCCCTGGCGCATCGTACGTGGTCCAGTTGTTGTTCCAGAATGACACCATCTGCCGCTGCCAGACCATGTTCAGCCCAGGCAAGGACGTCACCGAATTCGTCTTCGAGGCGATCTGGGAGCCTAGCTTGTCCGTCCCCACCATGGACCAGATGAGCTGGGAACTAGATTCCTACGCCCATGGGTCCCTTGACAACCAAGAGGGCGAGTACTCCACTTCGCCGATCTACGCTCGACTGAATCGCACCCTATACAGCCCGGCCGCCGACGAGTGGCTCGCGCGCATCACGCCCGGTATCGGCGCAGGCATCTACATCCAGCAAAGCTACGAGATGTTCGTCAGCACGTTCTACCACGGTGCAGCCCCCCAAGGCTTCTCGATCATCAATCCGTAGGCCGACCCCGTAGCCACCGCAACGCCTATGCGGCCCCACATGGAGTGGCGCGGCATGCGCTGGATCGCTTTCCTACTGATCGCCACCATGCTTGCCGGTTGCGCAAGCGACACCCCGACCGTCACGGACACCGATGGGGACGGCTACCCGGACGACGCCGAGATCGCCGCCGGCTCGGACCCCAACAACGCCACTTCCATCCCGGCAGTCGTCGAACCCCTGCCCGCCACCCAGTGGCCCGTCTGGGGTGACCTTGCCACAGCCACCATCCGTCCCGGCTCCAGCCTCGGCGGTTTCTGCACCTTCAACTTCCTTTACGAGGCCCCCAACGGCACCGGCTACATCGGCACCGCCGCCCACTGCACCGACATCGGCGACCGCGTCACCTTGCCGGGCACCGGCGAGATCGGCACCGTCGTGTACGACTCTGACGACCACGGCAGCGGCGTCGACTTCAGCCTCATCCAACTGGACGAGGAAGCCATCTCCAAGGCGCACCCCCAGATGCTCGGATTCATGGGCCCCACCGGTTACATGAACGCCTCCGACCTGGCCGTGGGCGACATCATCCACCTGCACGGCTACGGTGTCGTACTTGGCCAGAACGATGCCACCCGAGACCGCTCCGGCGTCCTGGTGGACTGGAACGAAGACGAATACAACGTCGACATGCCGGCCGTCAATGGTGACTCGGGCAGCTCCCTCCTGCACGAATCCGGCAAGGCGTTTGGGATCATCAGCCGCTACGGCATCGCCAACACGCCCCCCAGCACCGACCAAGGTCCCCTGATGCCCTACATCTTCCGGGAACTCGAGAAGGCAGGCTTCGGAGACGTCCGGCTTGCTACGATCTGAACGGCTCTGGATCAGCGAACCTCGCCGCGTCACGTGCCTCGCCACCGTGACCAAGGTGAAGGGGTCCCGATTCACATTGGACCGGGCGCTGTTCGCCCCCCGTAGCAAGGCTTGCCGCCACCCTCAGTATGCGGACGAAGGCGTCGTATGGTGGGATGGGGAGAAGCGCCGCTTGGCCTCCGTGCGGGACGTCGACGGCGAGGTCTGGTACGAATTGCGGGGCACCGTGCCCGAGGTCGGCGTGGAATTGCAATGCCAACTCGACCAAGACATCCGGCACCTGAGTGACCGCGCCCACACGGCGATGCACTTGCTGATCGCCGGCTTGCAAGCCGTGGGTGCGCCACCGATGGCCGCAGACCCTGAAGTGAAAGGCGGGGGCAATTTCCGCTTGACATTGGCGTGGCCTGTGCCTCCACCCATGTTGGCCGAAGCGTTGCAGAAGGCGCAGCATTGGATCGATGCGGACCTACTCGTGGACCGTGCCTACGCGCCG
>JBFGSX010000118.1:0-5876 GCA_041566495.1 Thermoplasmatota archaeon | reverse complement strand
GCTCCAAGGTGCCGGCTTTCCACGCGGCACGCATCCGAGGGGCGACCATCTCGAACAGGTAGACCGCGGCGGCAATGCCGGCAAAGAGCGCCACGTGCTTGACGACCATCATGAAGACCCATGGGTCAGAGAAGACCTGCGTGAGGCTGGCGTGACCCGGCTGGTAGGTGCGCACGAAGCCGCCAAACAGGTTGGCGGCGATGCCCACGTAGGACAAGCTGGCACCCAACGCCAGGGTGTTGACGTTGTGCTGGCCCTTGTGTAGGCCTCGGCTCCAAGCGACCCAGGCGATGACGCCCCCGATGTACGCCAGTGCACCGGCAGTGTGCAGGAAATTCGCGAGGGCGGCGCCGGGCGCCGTGAACAATGCGTTGGCCAACAGCGCTGACCACCCTGCCAGGAGCATCAAGCTTGTGGTCACCGCGCCCAGAAGGCGTTGGTGCGGGCGAACTCCAGTTCCGCGTTCAGGAGCTCGCGCCAGAACGTGGGGGACTCCACGTCATTGATCTTCTGCAGGATGCGGGTGGCGGTCTCGGGTCCGACCCCCCTGGCGACGAGACAACGGGCTGCAATGGGACCGAAGTCGGCCATCAGGAGACCGCTGCGGATCCACCGCTTGCGTTCCTTGCGGTCCTCGTCGTTCAACTGCGAGCCGTCTCCACCGAGGATGTACAAGCGGTCTTCGTGCCATGGTCGGAGGCACGCCATGCCCCGTTGCCCACAGCGACGACAGTGCACTTTCGGGGCGACGTCTGCGACCGTCATATTGAGGCGGGAGCGACAGTTCGTGCAGACCATCATCACATCGCTCGCTTCGATGCGTTTCCGGACCTCTGCCAACAATTTGTCGTCTTGACGGGGGGCGATGTGCATGCGCATCTCGTCCCCGGCGAGGCGGCTCAGGGGCCCGATGCCTTGGTGGATGATCTGGACCTTGCCTTGGAGGTCGTGCAGGAATGCACTCACAGCATCCAGATCGAAGCGTTCGTGCACGAGCCGGCTCAGGGTCTCTTCCTGCAGTGCGATGCGGTCCCACAGAGCATCCATGCGGGCCCTGGTGAAGCGGTTGGGGTCGAGGTCTGCGGGGACGGCCCCGAAGTGCTTGGCCACGTGGACCAAGTGGTGCCGGACGACGCCTTGGTCCCGTAGGACCATCGCCAACAGCAGGTCGAGGGTGGAGGGGTCGAGGTTGCGCCAGATCTCTTCGATGTGTTCCACTTTGACGGAGGCCGGGGTCCGCAAGTGGATGCGGTAGGCGTCCGATTCCATGCCGACGGCGGTGCCCGCCCGTTGGGACAAGAGGGCCGCGGTGATGCGCCCCAGCGCTTCGTTGCCTCGGGTGCCAAGCGCGACGCAGGCGACGATGGTGCCACGACCGACATCCAGCGTGATTGTGTCGTCGGTGGGCACGGTCAGCCCAAGTTCGAGGTGCTGGTGGATGGGGGCCGCTGCGGGGGCCATGTCAGGCGTGTCCATGCCTGTCGCGATGACCCCCCGCAGGCGGGCCACTTCTTGGGCGAGCATCGCAGAGACCGGCAATTGTTGGCCACTCCATTGCGGGATGGCCCCGAGGTCCTTGCTGGGGGCGACCCGGACGCGGCGGGATTCTGCTTCGACCTCCAATACCCGCCAACTGCGCCCGGCCATGACCAGAGGGTCGCCGGGGCGCAGCGCGGCGGCGACGAAGGCATCGTCCACGGTGCCGATGCTGCGCTTGGTCGCTTCGTCGATGATGCGGTACGTCTTCTCGTCCGGGATCAGGGAGACGTGTTCGAGGAAGTGTTTGCGGGCGCGACCACTGCGACCGTACCTGCCGGGGGCATCGTCTGATTCGAACACCGTCTTGACGTCGATGAGGGTGTCCCAGCACGCATCGAACATCCCTTCGTCCAGTTCCAAGAACGGCCCCGCGCGACGGATGACCTGTCGGCACCAGGCGGGATCAAGGTCCGCGTATTCGTTGCTCAGGGCGACCAGTTGGTTGGCCAAGACCACCAAGGGACTTTCCCGGACCCGCAGGGGTTCCAGGCGTCCTGCTTCGGCCATGCGGGCCACGGCGACGCACTCCAAGTGGTCTTCCGCGCCGGCGGACACCAGTGTGCCTTCGCTGACGGCGCCGACCCGATGCCCTGCACGTCCGAGGCGCTGCACGAGCCGAGCCACGCTGCGGGGGCTCTGCACTTGGACCACGTGGTCGATGGCCCCCACGTCGATGCCCAGTTCCAGGCTGCTGGTGGCGACCAGGCCTTTGAGGCGGCCATCCCGGAAGCGTGATTCGACGTCGATGCGATGCTCTGCCGACAGGCTGCCGTGGTGGAGGCCGAGCAATGGTTCCTCATCGAGCAAGGCGCTGCGGCTGGTGAGGAGTTCGGCACTGTCTCGGGTGTTCAGGAACACCAGGACCCGTTCATGGTCGAGGACCAAGCGGCGCACCGTGGCCAGTTGGGCCGCGGAAGCATCCGGCAACGACAGTTCCCCCGCCAGGTCCGGATTGGGCTCGGGCGCCACCACCGTGAGTCGGCTCTCTTTGCTGCCCTCGGCGACCAAGACGTCCACCTCTCGGGCACCCCCGAGGAAGCGGGCCACCGCTTCGGGGTCGGCCACGGTGGCGCTGAGTCCGATCCGTTGGAACGATGAAGCCCCGGATGGTTGCGCGGGGCAAATGCGTTCCTTGGCCTTGACGTCCCGCAGTATGGCGGGTTGCGCGATGACCTCCTCGATGCGTTCCAAGGCCACGGTCAATTGGGCCCCTCGTTCCGATACTGCCAGGTCGTGCACTTCGTCGATGATGACGAAGCGGACGGTGCCCAGATGCCGTCGCAGGGTGTCCCCGTAGAGGAGCAACTGCATCGTCTCCGGGGTGGTGATGAGGATGTCTGGGGGCTTGCGGGATTGCCTGCTACGTTCCGCTTGACTGGTGTCCCCGTGGCGCACCCCCACCGTGATGCCTAGCGCCTCCGCCCAGTGTTCCAGCCGTCGCATCAGGTCCCGGTTGAGGGCCCGCAAGGGCGTGACGTAGAGCACCTTGAAGCCAGGCGGCCACGGCCGGTCGGCTGCCGCAAGGCGGTCCCGTTCCGTGAGCAGGTGGTGCAGGACGGGTAGCAGCGCCGCCTCGGTCTTGCCATACCCCGTGGGTGCCAAGAGCAGAGCGTGGTGGCGGGCCAGCAAGGCATCCATGCTGGCGACCTGCGCCGGGCTCAATTCGGTCCAACCATCAGCGACGAGGACCTCACAGAGCGCCGAGTGTAGCCGTGGGTCAAGTAGGGAGATTCTCGATCACCGACGTCAACACGAGTTCGATGTAGGCAAGCAACAACGTGGCACCCAGCAAGTATGCTAGGAGAAGGCTCAGTGGTTTGCCCAGGCCCATGAAGTTGCCTTGCTTGCCCAGGAGCAGTCCGTTCTTGACGATGATCGACACGGGCCACGACACAGCACCCATGACCAAGGCCATCGTGCCCACTTGTAGCAGTGCGGTCACCCAGAACGCCGTGCCCGACGTGTCCGTGGTGAGCAGGCTCGTTCCCCAGACGGCGCGCATCTCCAGGTCCCACAAGAAGAAGATCAAGAGGAACATGGCCACCCCTGCGACCCAGCCGATCCAGCGGTACTGGTCCCAGCGTTCGTGCTTCTTCTCAGGCTTCACCACGAAGCGGGCAACCATCAGGCCCACCGCGACGACCCACAGCCCCCAACCCCACCAGGGTAGTTGGAAGAACCAGACGCCGTACAGCGACTGAGCTCCGGCTACTTGTTGGCCCTCCAATTGGAAGGCGGCTTCGCCGTTCCATGCGAGAGCGTTGCCGGTGTTGCGGACCTCCATGGAGTCGAAGATGACCAAGGAGAAGTCGTCGGCGGTGGTGTTGCCATTGGATGGGAAGCGGATCAGCGCCGCGTCGAGCACTTCAGCCAGGGCGTCTTCGAGGGGGTTCTGGGCGACCTCCCCGTCGGGCTGGGCCGGGTCTGCGGAGGCGTCCTGGAGTTTCTGGAAGACGGCCTGGATGCGCTCGAAATCGAGGCCTTCCCTGGCCGCTTCGGTCGCCGCGGGGGTGAAGAGGGCGGTGCTGCCTTCCTTGAACGGCAAGACGACGAAGTCTGTGTCGAACGCGGGGATCATCATGGGTCCACGCAGGATGAAGCGCTCATCCATGCCGCTCCAACTACCGATGGGAACGCCCGCCTCGGCGAGCACGAAGACCGTGGCTTCGGACGTGGCCGCAATGGCGGGGTAGGGCACTGTGTCGAGACTGGTGCTGCTGGATGGGGCGATCGCTCCGAACACCATGCGACCATCGACCGCTGGGGCCAGGAGACTCTGGTTGAGTTGTAGAGCGTTCAGGTCGTTGCCCTCGCCATCCACGAACAACCCGAGGGCATGGTCGGCGGTGTAGGTCCCGTTGGGGCTTGAGAGGAACTGGATGCCGGCGCTGCCACCGTCTTCGACGATGAGGGTCAGGTCCCCTGTCCAGCATTCAAGAGCGAGGCTGGCACGGCAGACCCGCTCAAGCCCCTCGATGCGGAAGCCCGAGGTCTCGAAGAAGCCGAAGGGCCCTGTCGATCCAGCCATGTGCACTTCCACTTGTCCCGACAGGATGGTGGTGGTGTTCGCATCGGCCGGGTCAGCGAATCCGAAGTCCGCTTCGTACTCCCGGGGGCCGTTGATCTGGGCCGTGGCTGCGGGCACCAGCAACAGGAGGGCGATGACGATGGTCCATCGGGTCATGTGGACGCGGTGGCGGGGGGACGCAAAAAGCATTCCCGCTTCACCCTGAAAGGAGAGCCAGGATGTCGTCCGGAGACGTGGCCAAGTTGCAGTTCATGTCGTTGTGTCCGTCTTCGGTGACCACGACGTCGTTCTCGATGCGGATGCCGATGCCCACCGCGTCTGGGGGACACTTGGCGAAATCGGCGTTGAAGTAGAGGCCCGGCTCCACCGTGATGCACATGCCCGGCTGCAGTTTGATGCTGTTGCCTTCGTCGTCCCGGTATGCCCCGGCGTCGTGGACATCAAGGCCAAGGAAATGACTGGTGCCATGCATGTAGAACGGGCGGTGTGACTGATCCTTGATCAGTTCGTCTTTGTCTCCTTCCAAGTAGCCCAAGTCGACGAGCCCGTCCACGAGGACCTCCACTGCCGCTGCGTGAGGTGCCTTGAATTCGGCGCCCGGCTTGACGGTGGCCAGGGCCGCTTGTTGGGCCTTCCAGACGGTCTCGTACAGCTCCGCTTGGACCCCTTGGAACTCGCCGGAGGCGGGCACGGTGCGGGTGATGTCTGAGTTGTAGTAGCCCCATTCGCAGCCCGCGTCCACTAGGACCAGGTCGCCGGCCTGGATACGGGCGCTGTTCTCGATGTAGTGCAAGATGGCGGCGTTGGCGCCGGTGCCGACGATCGGCGGGTAGCCGGGACCTGTGCTGCCGTGCTTGCGGTAATGGTGGATGAGGGCCGCTTCCACTTCGTATTCCCAGCGCCCCGCCCGAGCGAGGGGGAGGGCTTCGCGCATGGCGTCCATGCCTACGTCCGCGGCCTTCTGCAGCAAGTGGATCTCGGCGTCGTCCTTGATCATACGGAAGGAGGCCAGCAGCTGCGAGGCGTCTTCTTTGGTGTGGTCGAGGAGGATCTCCCGGGCTTCTGGGTGGTGCTCCGTCCGGGCCAAGACGTGGGCGCCATTCAATCGGTGTTTGAGGGTCTGGGTGTCCTTGATGTCGTGGGCCTTGTCGATGCCCAGCAGTTCGGCGCGGTCCAGTCCGAGGCGCCGCCCGTTCCAGACTTCGGCTGCGGGTTCGCGGGGCCGCATCCACAGATCCGCTTGGCCATCACTGGCCAACGTGAGGATGGCCCCGGGCTCGGCGAAGCCTGTCAGGTACCAGAAGTCGCT
>JBFGSX010000117.1:0-5986 GCA_041566495.1 Thermoplasmatota archaeon | reverse complement strand
GGCGAACGAAGTGAGCGGACGTTCGGCGCGTGGTTGCACGAGACGAACGGGACAGCGGCGAAGCCGCTGTACCTAGCGCCACAACCCCAGCGAACGCCTTGCCAGGCCTAACTCAGCGCCCGCTTGAAGCGTTCCCACATGCTCGGCGCTTCGGCTTCAGCGGAGTGGGACGCGTTGGGGTTGGCGCCGGGGCCATGTGGTTCATTTCGCGCTGTCGTGCCGCCCTGGGCGAATGACTGCATATCACTGCTCAACGACAGTTCCTTGACGATGCGGCCATCCTTCATGTGGTCCATGATGAGACCCTCCATGCGGATGGCTTTGCCACTGGGCTTGACGCCCATCCATTCGTTCTGGTGGTGGCCTTCCATGATCCACCTCGCGGCGACCTTGCCATCCCCGGCGACCACTTCATCCACGTCGGCGTACAGGTCGGGGAATGCATGATGGACGTCTCGCACCATCTTGGCGTATCCGTCACGGTTGTTGTCGTATCCAGGCGGCGAGTTCCAGACAAAGTGGTCGTCGAGGTAATCGGTGACGCGGTCGTCGTTACCACGGGCCCAGACGTCGTCGAAGAAGTCCCGACAGCACATTTCGTCACGGTTGGCGACTTCTGTGCGCAGGTCTTCGGGGTGTTCGATCAAGGTGCTTGTGGGGTTGTCGATGAGGATTGCCATGCTGCTCACTAAGGACCATCCTGGGCGCCGGGGGGCTTACCCCTTGCGTGCAGGCCCCCTTGGCCCTACGTTCCTGAGGGCCCGATAAGGCCCCGAGTCCTTTTGTTTGCTACTAGCTATTGAATCAGTTGTGATTTGCTGCCATCGCATGCACCTCCCGTTGGGGCGGCTGGAGTGCAGCCTGGACGCTTATGCACATGACTTTTGCACATTACAAATACCAGTTATGCACATTGTATCGTGTAGATGGGTGTGCAAAACCAACGTCCGCCAGTCGATGCCTTCGACCCCCGCTTCCGCATCAGCCCGGAAGTCCAGGAACGGATCCGCCGCATCGAACGCATGGACAACGACCTGAGCCACATCCAAGCCGACCTGGCAGACCGGCGCCTGATGCTGCGGGACGCGCTCAGCTACAACGCATTCGGCACCGCCAGCATCGAAGGCAATCCACTGACCCTGCAAGAGGTCCAGTCCCTGTTGGTCCACGGCCCCACCCCAGCCAACATGCGGATGCCCATCGAACGGGAGATCCTCAACTGGGCCCAGTTCATGGAAGGCCTCGACGACCGCGCCATGCCCACCTCGGTAGAGCAGGTCGCCGCCCTGCACGCAGCATTGTTCGAAGGCGTCATGGATGAGGCCGCAAGCCTTGGCCGCATCAAGGACCGCCACAACTACATCGGCCGCAGTGACGGCACGGTCATCTTCATCCCCACGCCCCCCGAGCGGGCAGCCCACGAACTGCAGAACGCCTTGGACTGGTACCATACGGCCAGCGAACCCCCCCTGGTCAAGGCCTGGCTGTTCCACCACGAGTTCGAAGCCATCCACCCCTTCCTCGATGGCAACGGTCGCCTCGGCCGGGCCCTCATGACATTGGCATTGCACCAAGCGGGCTATAGTGGCGTGCGCTTCGCCTTGGTCGATTACGCGTTCAACGCAGACCGCCAATCCTACTACGGCGCCCTCGCCGCCGCCCACGACGGCGACCACTCCGATTGGTTGCGCTACCTCTCCTACATCTTCGAAGAATCCTACACGGACGCCGTCCGCCGCCTGGCTTTGCGCACCCAGGTCGCCCTCAACCCCAGGCAAGCCCAGGTCGCCGCATGGTTTCTACGCGTCTGCTCCGACAACAAAGGCCGCCGCGTCAAATTCGGCGACGTCCACGCGGCATTCCCACACCTCAACCGCCGCACCCTCCAGGAAGACATCAAGCACCTGGTCAAGGCCGCGTTCCTGATCAAGGAAGGCGAACGCAAAGCCACCACATACCGACTGGCCTGACCGAGGCATTCATCCCGCGTGCCGAGAGTGCCGCTTCGTGACCGTGCCGTTCCGCGAGGCCCTCGCCGTCTGGCTCAAGGTCGCCCTCCACTCATTCGGCGGACCCGCCGGCCAGATCTCCGCCATGCACCGCATCCTCGTCGAGGAGCGCAATTGGATCAGTGAGAAGCGCTTCCTGCACGCCCTGAACTATTGCATGCTGCTGCCTGGCCCGGAAGCGATGCAACTGGCCACGTACGTGGGCTGGTTGATGCACGGGGTCCGCGGCGGGCTGCTGGCAGGAGGCTTGTTCGTGCTGCCCGGATTCATCGCGATCCTGGGCCTCAGCATCGCCTACGCGTTGTACCAATCCACCGGCATCGTGCCCGCGTTGTTCCTAGGCCTCAAGGCGGCCGTGCTCATCATCGTGGTCGAAGCGGTCATCAAGATCGGGCGCCGCGCCTTGAAGCGTCGCGCCCTATGGGGCCTCGCCGCCATGGCATTCGTGGCCATCTTCTTCCTGGACGTACCCTTCCCGTTCATCATCCTCGGCGCCGCCACGGTCGGATACGCCTTGGGCCGGCAATGGCCCATCACCACGCCCCCAGAACCCGTCGGCACGCAGACGCCGTTGATCCCTGACGATACCATTGCGCGGGAACGTCCGACCTCGACGGCCACCGCGCGCACCGTGACCATTTGGCTTGCCATCTGGTGGCTCCCCGTTCTGGCGCTCGCCTTGGCCGTAGGCGTGCACCACATCCTCGTCGACGAAGCGTGGTTCTTCAGCAAGACCTCCGTGCTGACCTTCGGTGGGGCATACGCAGTGCTGGCGTACATCGCCCAACGGGCCGTGGAAGACTTCGGGTGGCTGCAACCCGGAGAGATGCTCGATGGGCTTGGCATGGCAGAGACCACCCCGGGACCCCTCATCCAGGTCGTGCAGTTCGTCGGCTTCATGGGCGCCTATCGAAACCCCATGGGGATGGACCCCCTCGTGGCAGGCGTCGCCGCCAGTGTGGTCGTGACATGGGTGACGTTCGTGCCATGCTTCTTGTGGATCTTCGCCGGCGCACCCTACATGGAAGCATTGCGTCGCCATGCCGCCTGGAACCATGCCTTGACGGGCATCACCGCCGCCGTCGTCGGGGTCGTCGCCAACCTGGGCCTATGGTTCGCCATCCACGTCCTCTTCCCCGGCAGCCAAGACCTGCACATCGCCGGATTGTCATTCACGTGGCCAGAATGGAGGTTGCTGGATTGGCGCCCCTTGCTCATCGCGACCCTGAGTGGCGTCGCTTTGCTGCGCCTTCGTTGGCCCATGTGGGTGGTGCTCATCAGCGCCAGCTTGGCGGGCCTCCTCCTACGTGGCTGAAGCCCCACACCCCGGCGGGACGGCCCCCTGGTCTTTTGTGCCCCCGGCTGCTGCCAAATGCGTGTCCGAGGAACCCGTCGTCGTCAGCGAGGTCGCAGATGGCATCGCCACGATCACCATCAACCGCCCCAAGGCGCTCAATGCCCTCAACTCCAGCGTGCTGGACGGCATCCGAGCCGCCGTAGAAGGGGTCGTCGGCCAAGCACAAGCCATTCTCCTGACGGGCGCCGGAGACAAGGCGTTCGTCGCAGGCGCCGACATCGCAGAAATGGTGGACTATGGCAGCGAAGAAGCCGAAGCATTCAGTCGCCGCGGCCAAGAAGCCTTCCAGACCCTCGCCGACTTCCCCGGCCCCACCGTCGCCGCCATCAATGGCTTCGCCCTAGGCGGCGGCCTCGAACTGGCCCTTGCCTGCGACATCCTCGTCGCCGCCGACACCGCCAAACTCGGCCTACCTGAGACGACCCTCGCCGTCGTCCCCGGCTTCGGTGGCACCCAACGCTTGCCCCGGCGCGTCGGCCCTGGCAAAGCCAAACAACTCCTCTTCACGGGCGGCATGATCGATGCCGCCGAAGCGCTCCGCATCGGCCTCGTGGACGAAGTCGTCGAACCCGACAACCTGCTCCCCACGTGCACCAAGATGCTCCAGAAATCCCTGCGCAACGGCCCCGTCGCCATCAGCCAAGTCAAGCGGCTCGTGGACGAAGGCATCGAAATGGACCTGAGCGACGCCATCAGCATGGAAGCCGCCGCATTCGGCCACGTCTTCGGGACCCAAGACCAAAAGGAAGGCATGGCAGCATTCTTGGAAAAACGCCGACCCACATTCCGAGGCGCCTGATGGACTTCGTCGCGCGCTTGCCGCACGGGATCGACCAAGCGATGACATTGTTCCAGATGCGTCGCCTGGGAGTCTCCGGGGAATTCATCACAGCCGCCAATGCAAGCGACGTCCAACTACGAGGCACCGTCCCTGACGACAACCTCGATCGACTCGCTGAGGCATTGAACGAACACAAAGGCGCCATCCACGCCGGGGAACGCCACATAGCACTCCTTGGGGGCAGCGTCGCCGATCACCCGGACATCGAATCCGCAGAGAAACACCTCGGCGGACCCTACACCATGCCCGGCACCAGCCGCGCCACGTGGGCCTTCGGCGGCGACACCGCCGACCACGTCGTGCAAGTGCTCTACCTAGACGAGGGGCGCATGGGCATCAAGTCCATCCAGGAACACACGGGCCGCCCCATCGAGCACGTCATGAAGGCCGTCAAGGCCCTGGTGGAAGCAGGCACCGTCCGCCGCTACCGCAAACCCGGCGACACCTCCCCCAGCGGCGAAGAATATGGTTTGGCCCGCACCGTACACGACACCATCAACAGCACCATCCAACACGCTGAATTGGCCTGACGGCAAGCAGCGCCGAAGCCTCACGCCAAGGCATCCAAAGGAGAACGGACACCCAAGCGGTTCTTTGTCGCCACATGGGTGTAGATCATCGTCGTCTGCACATCCTTGTGCCCAAGTAATTCCTGGATGGTCCGGATATCCGTGCCAGCCTCTAACAGATGCGTCGCAAAACTATGCCGCAGCGAATGGATCGTGGCGGGCTTGGCGATGCCCGCCCGGGCAACGGCCCACTTGAAATTCTTCTGGAACGCACTCGCGTGTTGATGGTGGCGTCTGACGATACCAGTGCGGGGATCTGTCGAGACGTTGGCGGCCGGAAACGCCCAGAACCAACCCCACTCCGTGCCCGCGTTCGGATATTTGCGCTCCAGCGCCCGAGGCAAGGCCACGCCTGGCAAGCCATTGCCACGGTCCTGCTCATGCAACGCACGCACCCATGACAAGTGCCGACCCCACGCATCCTGCAACGACTCAGGAAGTACTGTGCGCCGGTCCTTGTCACCTTTCCCCGACCGCACCGTCAAGACCCCGCGCTCCGCGTCCACGTCCTTGATGCGCAACTCCAGGCACTCCTGCAAGCGAAGCCCGGCGCCGTACGTCAAGCGCGCCATGAACGCATAGCGGTCTGGCAAGCACGCCACGACGCGCTGCACCTCGTCATGTGAGAGCACGACCGGCAACCGACGACGCTGGCGAGCCCGCATGGCATCCACCGCCAATTCCTGATACAGAACATGCCGGAACAAGAACAACAACGCACTCAGCGCCTGGTTCTGCGTCGACGCCGAGACGCGTCCCTTGACCGCCAAGTCCGTAAGGAACGACTCGACATCCTGCGACGCCAAGTCACGAGGAGGGCGCCCAACGAAGGCCCGAAAACGCGCTAGCCAACCCAGATACGACGTCTCCGTGCGATAACTGAGGTGCCGCAGACGGACCCGTCGCTTCATCGCCAACGTCAACCGATCCCAAGAATCGTACATGCCCCCACAATAGGCAGACATCGGCATAACGACAAACCACAGGTGGCTGGATGTACTACGGACCGGCGTGGATCGACGGCGAGCGACATTCGGTGGAACCGGTGAATAAGGAGTTAGGCGGCGCCTGCCAGCATCCGCACCGGACGCCCGCGTGACGACTTCCCCGGGCAAGTCGATGGATCCGAGATCAAGTTTCTCAAGGGCCTGGTTGAGCTTCTCCAGGTCAAGGCCCTGATGAGGGTCGGGTACTCCAGCGTCGGGGATTT
>JBFGSX010000116.1:0-6020 GCA_041566495.1 Thermoplasmatota archaeon | reverse complement strand
CGCGGCCCGTGCCGTTGATCACCTGGGACAGGGCGACTTCGTCACCGGCGACCCAGTGCGGGCACGTGCCAAAGAGATCGGGCTCGTCACCGGCCTCGTCACCAGGAAAGGTGCAGCCGGCTAGCAGGACCAGGGCGATGACGGGAAGGAGACGCACGATTCCGCCAGTGGCTGGTCGCAGATGAAGGAACCGGCAGCTTGCTTGATTCGATGGTCTTCCCACTCACCTTTTCAAGGGACGACCCCGGTCTGGCTTCCATGAAGCTGTACGCGTTCGCCACGATCTTCTTGTTGCTCCTTGCAGGATGCGCTAGCGACCCCCCCGCCGAGACCCAGCAGACCGACAGCCCCCAAACGGGCGAATCGACCCCTGCACCATCGACCCCTGCACCATCGACGCCGACCAAGCAGGGGCGAGCCCATGGAGAGGTTGAACGGAGCGAGTCGGGTGTCACGACCCGCCCAGACGGAACCCGTTTCGTCGCCACCAAGACCGTGACGGTCAGCAACGGGGCCGGCGCCGCGGAGGCCATGAGTTTCGCGGCCAGTTTCGCGAGCGGCCATCTTCGCATGACCCCTGGCCATGACGGCTACACGTACCAGATGGTGCTCGAAGTCCGGGCCGACACGGAACAAGCCGCCCGTGAAGCGCTTGACACGGTCACCGTCGACCACGATGACACACTGGCCCAGGGCACCTTGACCACGTCCACCACCATCGGCCTTGGGCCGCAGCCCATCGGCTTGCTGAGCACCCCCAACCTGCGCGTTGAATTCGCCGCCCAGGTCCCGACGCTCCCCACGGACGTCGACATCGATGTCAGCACCGCAGACCTGCGCTTCGACGACATCCGCGGAGACGCCCTCGACATCACCACCAGCACCGGTGACATCGATGGGACCGTCCACTACAATGACGCCAGTATCAGTGTCAGCACCGGTGACACCGACCTCGAGGGGACCCTCGTCCGCTTCGTCAGTAGCGGCTCCACGGGGTCCATTGACTTCGATGGCCGCATGGACAGCGCCGACATTGAACGCTCCACCGGAGACATCAGCCTCGACGTCACCCCGGCGGCCAGCGGCGCCTACGATATCGACGTCAGCACCGCCCGAGTCGACATCGACATCGCAGGGGGCGGAGCCCGAGGCCAAGACGTCGCCGCCAGCACCAGCACAGGCCGCCTAGAGGTCGACCTGATCGATGGCGAGACCGTCGGGCCCCAGGATGAAGACAACGTCCACGTCCGCACCAAGGGCTTCTCCAACAAGGCCATCCAGACCACGGTGAGCATCACGACCTCGACTGGCGACGTGAACGTCGACAATTGAGCCAGCGGGGAGCCCTGCGGCGCGCCAGGCCCGGGCACCGGCCGCCGGCACCCCTATGAGGCCCACCAATCTGCGCCGCCACGTCCATGATCGACCGCAAGGCGATGCAAGACGCCGTCTCCGAATACGATGCCAGCAAGCTCAAGCTTGCCTGCGTCGCCAGCCACTCCGGCCTCGACGTGTACGATGGCTCCACTGACGAAGGCATGCCCAACATCGCCATCGCCCAGGACGGCCGCCACGAGGTCTACTCCCGGTTCTTCAAGAAGACCCCCAGTGGCCGCGGCGCCGTCGACGAATGCTGGACGTACCCCAAGTACAACGGCATCATGGCCCAGGACCAACAGCAGCGCCTGAAGGACAACAACGCGGTCTGGGTCCCCAACCGCGCCTGGACCTCCTACTGCGACATCGACGCCTGCGAAGACGACTTCGCCGTGCCGATGATCGGCAGCCGCAACCTGCTGCGCTCCGAAGAACGGGAGGAGCAACAGGACTACTACTGGCTCTTGGAGAAGGCTGGCATGCCGTTCCCCAAGAAGATCGACCACTACAACGACATCGAGCAACTCTCGATCGTCAAACTCCACCACTCCCAGAAACCCCTCGAGCGGGGCTTCTTCACCTGCGCCTCCACGGAGGAATTCCACGAGAAGGCGCAGAACCTGATCAAGGCCGGCGTCATTGACGAGCCCTCCCTGGAGACCGCTCGCATCGAGGAATACATCATCGGCCCGGTGTTCAACTTCAACTTCTTCTACAGCCCCGTCAACAAGGCCATGGGCGAAGAGCCGTTGGAATTGCTGGGCATCGACTGGCGCTTCGAGTCGTCCCTGGACGGCCACGTGCGCATTCCGGCGCCCCAGCAGATGACCCTGCCAGACCACCAGATGATCCCCGAGATGACCGTCGTCGGCCACAACACCGCCACGGTCCGCGAATCATTGCTTGGCAAGGTCTTCGCTCTAGGCGAACAATGGGTCAAGGCCGCCGAGGAACACTACAACCCCGGCATCATCGGCCCCTTCTGCTTGCAGACCTGCGTGGACAAGGACATGAATTTCTTCATCTACGACGTCGCCCCCCGCATCGGTGGCGGCACCAATGTCCACGTCGGCATGGGCCACCCCTACGGCAACGCCCTCTGGCGCACCCAGATGTCGACCGGGCGTCGTGTCGCTCGGGAAGTCAAGATGGCCGCGGAGCAGGACCTGCTTCGTGAGATCGTCACGTAATCCCCCGTCGACCCAGCCAATCCGCGCTTCCAATCAGCGGTTGCGCTCGAGCAGCCCGCTCGCGGGTCTTTGGGCCCAGGTGGCGGGCAGCGCAGCGTGCCCTCGCGAGAACATAGTTAACACCCTTTCTGCTACTTTCTCCAAGAGCCACAGGCCGGCGCCATACCCATGTTGAGTCTAGAGGAAATGCTGACGTCGTTCATCGTGTTGTGGGCGGTCATCGACCCCATCGGAACGGTTCCCGTTTTCTTGAGCGTGACAAAGGGCCTGGACGCTGCAAAGCGCCGGCACATCGCGTTCATCGCTGCCGTCGCCGCTGCCGGCATCCTGCTCTTCTTCATCGTCGTCGGAGAGATCCTTCTCCGGGCGATGGGTGTGCCCCTGACGGCGTTCCAGATCGCCGGGGGCTTGATCCTGTTCTTGTTCGCCCTGACCATGATCTTCGGTGAGAGCAAACCCGAAGCCGAGGTCCGAGCCGCCGAGGACGCCCATGAGACCGCCATCTTCCCACTGGCGACCCCGTCCATTGCATCGCCTGGAGCCATGATGGCCGTGGTGCTGTTGACGGAGAACAGCCGGAATTCGATTCCGGAACAAGCGGTGACCGCCTGCATCATGCTGGCCGTCATCGGCGCGGCCTATGGGCTGATGTTGGCAGCTCCCCGTATCTCGCGGGTCATCGGTGAGGCGGGCGCCAGTGTCGTGAGCCGGGTGATGGGGCTGATCTTGGCATCCATCGCCGCGACGCAGGTACTGGAAGGCATCGTTGCATACTTTGGGTAGTACGCCCCGCCGGTTGGAGCCCCTTGCGGGGGAGTCCCACGGATCTGGCGTTGCTGTGGGACATCCCTTTCAAGGCCCAGGCCCGTCCGCGGCGTATGCACGTCAGTGTTTCCACCGACATCTCTGCCCCTGCCGCGGATGTCTGGAAAGTCATCACGGACATCGAGAACTCCGGCGCCATCATCGGGGGTATCGACGAAATCAAGATCCTGGAACCGGCCACGGGCCCATCCATTGTTGGCTTGAAGTGGAAGGAGACCCGCACCATGTTCGGCAAGGAAGCCACGGAAGTGATGTGGATCACGGAAGCCGAGGAGCCCTCGTTCTACAAGACCCGGGCCGAAAGCCATGGCGCCCGGTACGAATCCCAACTGGCCGTTGAGCCCACGGCCGGGGGCTCGCGGTTGACCATGTCCTTCGAAGGCACGCCACAGACCACGGGCGCCAAAGTGATGTGGGCGCTGACCGGTTGGATGGCCAAGGGAGCCATGCGCAAGGCCCTCATCCGGGACTTGGCTGACATCAAGGCCGCGGTTGAAGCATAGATTTCGTCGCGACATGCTCAAGCATGGTCGGACCGATTGCGCTGCGTGAAGGTCACCGCCGAAGCGGACGTCAAGGCCACACCGGACCGATGCTGGGCCGCCGCCACCACTCCTTCAGCGATCATGCACTGGAACGCCGCCAGTCCAGAATGGCACTGCCCCAGCGCCGAGGTTGATCTTCGGGTAGGCGGCCGTATGAAGAGTCGGATGGAAGCCAAAGATGGTTCCACGGGATTCGACTTTGAGGCCACGTTCACCGCGATCGATGCGCCCCGTCGCTTAGAGTACCGACTGGACGACGACCGCATGGTGGAGCTGGTCCTGCAGGAGACAGCCAATGGGACCCACATCACGCAAACGTTTGATGCAGAAGCCGAGAACGACGTGGAGATGCAACGTGTAGGGTGGCAGCGTATTCTGGACAGCTTCGTGCGGCACGTGGAGTGTGAATGAATGGGACACAACATCTTCACCATGCCATTTGCCAAGGTCTACCCCTTGTACGTCCAGAAGGCGGAACGCAAGGGTCGAACCAAGGCAGAGGTCAACACGATCATCCGCTGGCTGACCGGATATGATGCAAAGGGCCTCCAAGCCCAGATCAAGCAGGAGAACTCCTTCGAGACATTCTTCGCCGAGGCCCCCGCCATGAACCCTAACCGGGAATTGATCAAGGGCGTGGTGTGTGGCGTCCGGGTGGAAGACATCGAGGACCCGTTGATGCGGGAAATCCGTTACCTCGACAAGTTGATCGACGAAATGGCCCGTGGCAAAGCCATGGAGAAGATTCTCCGCAAGCCAGCATGAGAGCCCGTCAGCGCACACGCCATGCCTGCCCCCACGGTACAAAACAGGCGAAGCGCAAGGCTGCGGCGTCGGGCCAACCTTCTTGCGACTCCACGCTTGGCCACCCCGTGGCCTTGCATTTCCCATACCGTTTCGACAACCGGTGGAGGCCTCTCTTTGCCACATTGGGAGTGAAGAAGACAGACGGCGTCACCGTGACGGATACAGAACTGATTGCGACGTACGGTCGCTTCCAGGTCAAGACCCCCCTCTCCAACATCCAGGCCACTGAAGTCACCGGACCCCACCGATGGTACACGGCCGTCGGCTTGCGGCTCAGTTTCACCGATGACAGCATCACATTCGGCACCAACCACAGGAAGGGGTTGAGCATCGAGTTCAAACAGAAGATCCCGAAGGTGGCCGGATTCAAGGATCACTCGTTGCTTTGGGTGAGCGTCGCAGACCCCGAGAGGCTGGCTGCAGCGATAGCCAAGTAGGCGGCACGAACCTATTTCGAGCCCCGCCGAGTTCCCCCTACCGTGGCCCGGATCGAAGTCGCCAGATCCGAGGACGTCCGAGAAGGAGCCATCTATGCTACCCAGGTGGACAAACGTTCCATCATCGTGACCCGCGTCGAGGGCCGCGCCCATGCGGTGGAGAACAAATGCGCCCACCTGGGTTGGTCGATGGCGAAGGGCACGGTATCCGGCTCGACGTTGCAGTGCCCATGGCATGGGTCCAAGTTCGATGTCTGCACGGGCAAGAACCTGGATTGGGTGGGCTCATTCGCCGGCGTGCCGACGCCCCAGTGGACCCATCGCTTCATCGCATTGGGCAAAGAGCCGGCCCCGATCCATGCCTTCGAAACATCGGAGGAATCCGGCAGCGTGTTCGTGGATTTTCCGGAATGAACAAAGGCTCCTGAAAACGAGCTTTCTGCGCCGACCCAGCATTTCGCCGCCCAACATGGCCGTCACGCGCCCCGTGGACGAACCACGGGGCGTTCGGCGCTTCTATGCCCGAGACCCCAATGGCAACCTCGTCAACGTGCGGCAGCGTGGAGCGGACTGAAACCCGACGCCACTATGCCTTTGGGCGAGACCCACCATGATGCAACGTGGCCCCCTTCGAGACACCCCCAACGAATTGGGATGAAGTCCACGCCGGCTACAGCCCGGATACTGTGGCCCGTACCAAGTGGCTCCGAGACATCGTGGTGTCGACCTTGCCTGACTGCACGGAGTCCGTCCAGGGGGCGAAGATGATGGGCTACGCCCAATACTGGCTGGACAACAAGCAAGACGTGCCGGCCATGATCAGTCCCGAGGACGAGATG
>JBFGSX010000115.1:0-6022 GCA_041566495.1 Thermoplasmatota archaeon | reverse complement strand
CCGGCGCGCGGGCATGCGGAGGGCAGTGGGGAAAGAGGGTGTGCGCCGGGGAACCCGGCCTCACGGAAGTGCACGCGAGCGGATTCGAACCGCTGAAGCACTAAGCAGGAGATCTTGAGTCTCGCCCCGTTGGCCGCTTGGGTACGCGTGCGAATGGACGTCCCCGCAAGGAGACGCATGGCCGCCGACTCCGGTCGCCCTCTTAATGCCGACGCAACAAATCTGCCGCCTGACGGGGGTGCCCCGTGATGTAGGCTTATCCCGGATGCCGGGGTCGCGGAAGCGTGGACGGCGTCCTGGTTCGCTATGGCGAGATCGGCATCAAGAGTCAGCCTGTTCGGCGCAGGATGCAGGCGCGCCTCAAGCAGAACCTGCTAGATGCGATGCTTCGTGACGGTGTCGAGGGCAATGTGGAGTCCCTGGGCTCCCGGCTTTGGCTGGTGGGCAGCGACCTGGACGCGCTGCTGGATCTGGCCTGCCGCACCTTTGGCGTGGTCTCTGCGAGTCCTGCCAAGAAGGTCGGCTCCAACATGGAGCAACTGGCTGAGGCCGCCATCGAAGTGGCGCTCCCCATGGAGTGGACTTCGTTCGCCATCCGTGCCCGCCGCCAAGGCAAACACCCGTTCAAGAGCCAAGACGTCGGCATCGAAGTGGGCAGCGCCCTGTACAAGGCCGCAGAAGCCCAGGGCCGTAAGCCGGTCGTCGACTTGGACAACCCCGACTTGGAGGTCTCCATCGATGTGCGCGGCGAAGGCGCATTCATCCACACCATGAGCCAGACCGGCCCTGGTGGACTTCCGCTGGGCACCCAAGGCAAAGTGGCACTCCTTCTGTCTGACACCCCCAGTGCCGTCGCGGCGTGGTTCATGATGCGTCGAGGCTGCGCCGTGCAAGCCATCCACGCCGGGGACATGGGCAGCGCCCCCATCGAACTCACCGACCCCCTCAAGCGCTGGGGCCTGAACCCCAACATCATCGTGCTGCCTGTCTGTTCCGGTAGCGTCACCAAAGAAGGCCTCATCGAAGCCGCGACCGTCATCGCCCGCCGCAAGAAGCTGCGGGTCATCGTCACCGGCGACACACTGCATAGCCGCCTCGTGCACGGCGAACTGCCGGTCCTGCGGCCGGTCTGCGGCCTGGTCCCTGACGAGATCCGCCGCATCCAACTCTTGGCCGGCATCCCTGATGAGGATGGCCCGGGCATCATCTCCGACGGTGGTGAAGACGCGTCCGGCCTGCTTCGCATGCAGCAGGTGGTGACCGTCTGAACGTCCTCATCGCTGGCGCAGGGGCCATCGGCGGCTGGCTAGGTGCCCGCTTGACCCAGGCCGGCATCGACGTCACATTGCTTGGACGTCAAGCCCTGAAGGAAGCCGTCGCCACGAACGGACTCCACGTCACTGGACACACCGAGTTCCAGGGCAGCATTCCCGTCATCACCGAGCCCAGGGGCCGCTACGACGTCATTGTGGTCACCTGCAAGGCACACGCCACGGCTTCGATGGCGGAGCTGGTGGCCCCGTTCCTGGCCCCCGAAGGCATCATGGTCTCCTGCCAGAACGGCTTGGGGAACGCCGAAGCGTTGCTGAAGCACGCCCGGTATGTCGTCGTGGCCCTGACCAGCCACGGCGTCACGGTCGAGGCACCGGGCCACATCCGTCACGCAGGCACAGGGATGTTCCGCGTGGGCCCCGCCCCCGGCCATGACGTGAACGACGCCACCCGCACGATCGCGGCCATGTTCGAAGGAGCGGGCCTAGCACCGGAGACCATCCAGGACACGGTCGGCCATTTGTGGCTCAAAGGCGCCGTCAACGCAGGCATCAATCCTTTGTGCGCCATCCACCGGATGCCCAACCAAGGCCTCGCGGACCACATGGACAAGGCCCGAGAACTGGTGGCAGAAGTGGTCTCGCTCAGTCGCGCAGCAGGGGTGCGATTGCCGGGGGACGCCATGGAGGCGTTCGAGGCCACCGTGCAGGGAACCGCGGAGAACAAGTGCAGCATGCTTCAGGATGTTGAAGCGGGTCGCGTCACGGAGATCGACCACATCACGGGTTACTTCGTCCGGGTGGCCCGTCGTCTAGGGTATCCCTTGTTCGCCAACGAAGACATCTACCACGAACTCAAGGAACTGGAGGCCAGTTACTTGGGTGAAGAGGCCAGTTTTGCGGCCACCAAGGCGGCGGCCCAGTCGTTCGTCTGGTGACCGCGTCCTTGGGCTGCGGAGCCCCCACAGGTCGCAGTGGAAGGATTCCCCCAAAGAATATCCTCTACGGTGAACATAGGTTAGGTTGGATGCACCGCGCCATTCTTGTCGAAGGCCCCGTCGAAAACCTCTGGGGTGTCCGCACCACCTACGGGACGCACCCCCACCAACCCACCCGGTTCAGGCAACGTTTGCAACGAGGTGCGAAGGCTGCAGTGGTGGGCGTCGTCGCCGCGTGGTACTTCATCCGAAAGTGAGCCCGCGGCTTTTTCTGGCCAACCCGCCATGAGGGCGCATGCGCGTCTTGTGGCCCGTGCTGATGTTGCTGACCGTTGCGCTCTCTGGGTGTTCCGGTGCAGGGGGACTGAATCTGTTCTTGATGCAGCCGCACGAGACGCCGCCAAGTTGCCTGTTGATGCCATACAATGGAGAGGATGGCCAACGCTACGAGGAGATGTTCAATTGGACCGGCAACCCCGGCAAAGTGGACAATCAGTTGTTCACGCGCGACGGCGTGACGCCCATCGACAATCTCGTCGCGATCTACGACTGCGATGGGGATGAGCTGGTTTCGATTGCCATGCGATATGCCACGCCCGAGGAGGCCCAGCACTTCGGCGAAGGCCTCCAGGATTGCGGGGTGATGGACGACTACGAGGTCGAGGTCGGCGTCGTGGCGGGCACCGTCGTGGCCTTCGTCGACGCCGATCGAGACATCTCGAAGGTGGAGTCCGCAGTGCGCGCATGGCGGGACCGCGTCATGCAGCTGGCCGGTACACCGAACCCCTGCGCTGCGTAGGTCCGTCGCCGGGCTTGCGCTAGGCTAGCAGAGATGTGGGCTCAGGGCGAGGGCGCTATTCCCACTCAACCGTGGCTGGCGGCGCATCCGGTGTCGCAAGCGCCACCGGAGCGTCCTCCCCCGACCACTCCATGGTCGTGACTACGTCACTCCCATTCCACGGTCGCCGGAGGCTTGTCAGAGATGTCGTAGACGACACGGTTGACGAGGTCCTTCAGCTTGGGGTGGTTGGTGATGCCTCGACTGATGCGCTTGAGGACTTTCCACGGGATCTCCGTGGCTTGGGCCGTCATGGCGTCGAAGCTCTCGACGGCGCGGACGCCGACGGTCTCACCATAGGCGCGGATGTCACCCTGCACGCCCACGGTGGGGGTGTTGGTAAGCACCGCGAAGTATTGCCAAGGGAGGGACTCGACTTCGCCCGCTTCAAGGGACTTGGCGAGTTCAGTCTCCACGATGTGGCATGCCTCGCGGGCGATCATGACGCGCTCAGGGGTCAGTTCGCCGATGACGCGGACAGCGAGGCCAGGACCGGGGAAGGGTTGGCGCTCGGCGACTTCGATGCCTTGGTAACGAGCGGTGGCGCGGACTTCGTCCTTGTACAGGTCGTACAGGGGTTCGTGCAGTTCCATCTCCATGTCGTCCGGGAGGCCGCCGACGTTGTGGTGGCTCTTGATGGTGTCACGGTTGCCGCCGCCGGATTCGATCCAGTCGGGGGCGATGGTGCCTTGGATGAGCACGGTGGCGCCAGTCTTCTTGGACTCACGCTCGAAGATACGAATGAATTTCTCGCCGATGATCTTGCGCTTGCGCTCGGGGTCAGTGACACCCTTGAGCGCTTCGAAGTATTCCTCGGCAGCATGGACGACGGTGAGGTTGAGGCCCATGCGCTTGTACATGGCCTCGGTCTCCTCGCTCTCGCCCTTGCGCATGAATCCAGTGTCGACGTAGATGGCGTGCAGCTTGTCGCCGACGGCCTCTTTGACGATGTGGGCAGCGACGGTCGAATCGACACCGCCACTGACGGCGATGACGGCGATCTTGTCACCGATGGCGTCCTTGGCCTTCTGGACGGCCTCTTTTACGAACTCCTCGGCGTCGAACAGCATCTCCATGGGCATGGCGGCCGACAAAGGCGTCCATGATAAGAGTTGAGGCGGGCCGGCAACGGGACGCTAGGCCGTGACCAAAGCCTCTGACTTGTCGGGGTCTTCGCCCATCGAGACCCTCATTCCAGCGCGGCGCATAGCGTCCCGTAGCAGGCGCTCGGCATCTACGGCAGCTTGCCGCGTTTTGACGGCGGCGGAGTGGACCAGCGAAACCGGCTGGTTCTTGGTGGTAATCCTGGCCCCCCTCCCCTCTGTGTGGGCGCGGACGCGTGCATCAACATCTTTCGTCTGCCCGATGTACAAGGCACCATCGGCGAGGCGAAGGACGTAGACGTGAAACAAGCCTTCATGGGCCCGATCCCCGACGCCCCATGATGCTGCAATGGGTTGCGGCTCGGCAAGCCATCCGTCCGGCGGCTTCACAGCGTCGAGAATCCAGCGCTGCATCTGGTGCGGCGTTAGTTGGAAGACGCGCGTGGCCCCGAGGCACCACCGACTCTCATTGGCACCCTCATCGAGGGGAGGCCATTCAGTGGCATCTCCAATGGCGTCAATCGCAGACCAGCACTCGTAGCAGTAGTGGTACGACGTGCGGCGAGTGTCTGCCAGGCATGGCCACGGCTGATTGTCCTGCCAGAAGAAGGCACGGCATGCACGGGCTGGGTTGCCGGACGGCATTACGCGGCCATGGAGGTGGCCCGTTGTGAATGTACCGGAGTTATGCTTCGACAGTGTTCTGGATGGACTTGTCGTCCACCAGGACCTTCTCGGCGGCTTCGGCGCGTTGGCGGCCGACCTTGTCGCCGATCGTGGCGTCGCCGACGCCGAGGATCTGCGCGGCGAGGAAGCCGGCGTTGTCGCCGCGGTCGACACCAACGGTGGCGACGGGGATGCCGGGGGGCATCTGGACGATGCTCAGCAGGGAGTCGTAGGGGACCTTGCCACCGACGGGGACGCCGATGACGGGCTTGGTGGTCATGGCAGCGATGACGCCGGGAAGGGCGGCAGCGACACCGGCGATGCCGACGAAGACCTTGGCGCCGCGCTCCTTGACGAGTTCTTCGACGTAGGCGGGGGTGCGGTGGGCACTGGCCACGTGGATCTCGTAGGAGATGCCGAAGGAGGCCAGGACTTTGCAGACCTTTTCGCCGACGGGGAGGTCGCTCTTGCTGCCCATGAGGATCATGACATCGGGGCTCATGTGGCGGGCCACACCGGACCCCCTGAAAAAACCGTCGCGGCTAGTCGGCCTGCTTGGCCGCGTTGCGGACATAGAGCCACGAGGCGAGCAATAGCAGCGCCGCGATGCCCATGAACGCCAGGACCCGCCAGATGGCGTCGACGCCGTCGAGGTCGATGGCGACGATGCGCAAGAGGACCAGGGCGAACACGGAAAGCCCCGCGATGCGGATCTGGGCTTCGTCGACGATGAAGCCGGCGACCACGAGGCCGATGGCGATGATCGCCCATGCCACGGAGACGCCGGGGCCGGTGAACAGCCCCACGGCGAGGAACAGCAGGATGATGAGACCCAAGCCGAGGTTGAACAGGGGTAGGATGAGCCGGTCGCCTTTGGCGCGCCGCTCTCCGTGCCAGGCGAGGCCCGCCAACGCGGCAGCCACCAAGAGCAGGCCTATGTCCGCGACCCAGGTGCCCACCCGATCCTCGATGCGAGGGACGGCGTGTTCCCCGGCTTCGGCGATGATGAGCAGGAGGACGATGGGCCGGACGCTCACAGACGTGGTCCATCCCTTGAAGCGCCTGACGGCTTCTGCGGCGGCGAACAAGAGGATCCAGATGGGGATGCGGGCCCATTCGGGGTCCAAGAAGATGGGGGCGGCCACTGCGGCGACGGTGCCTGCGATGGCGGCCGTGAGCCGGAGCTCCTTGGGTTTGACAAGGAAT
>JBFGSX010000114.1:0-6157 GCA_041566495.1 Thermoplasmatota archaeon | reverse complement strand
CGTCATGATTGTTCCACGGGCTGGATGGGCCACCTCATCGTCGGCATGACGCCGTCTCGAGGCCCAACGGACCAGTGGGGGTTGCCCTTTGCAGGGCGGATGTCCGGCGAAGCCGGACCTGTATATGGTTGCACCGGTTGGCTACCGTCAGCACGAATGCTGCCGGAAGATTCCGATACAGAAGGTGATCACCACGACCCGGGGACTTGCCCTGGGTTGTGGCGGGAAGGCGGCCGAGACAGCCCCCCTATATGAGCCTGATGGTGCGGCCGAAGCAGCACCGTGCCAGCCCCCTTCCGGGGCGACTCGGCTTGGGATGCAGCGCGTGCCACATCCCGTATGGCGGCCGACAGGGGTGGGGTATAAGGCCATTACTGCGGCCGGGGCCCTGTCGCCACCCATTTACTCTGGTAGCAGCCCGTATGACCCTTGCGTCAGGGGCGGAAACCGCTGCCTTGTACGCTCGCACGCAGTGCAGCGAGGTCGCCAGGAACCTCTTCGACCGCGGGGGCGTGGCTGGCACGGGCCAGCCGCTTGCGCAAATCGATATCCAACGGCACCCGCGCGGCGAGCCCACGCTGTAGGCGTCCGGCCAACCGGCCACCGGTGCGATCCCAGTCGGTGAGCAGGATCACCCGAGGCCAAGCAGCCTCCAATGCTTCTTCGGCAATGGCATCCATGCGAGCCTCGAGTGAGTGGCCGGTATTGATGACCAGGTGTGTTCCCCCGACGCCGAGGGATTCCAGGGCAGCCACATCATTGCGCCCCTCAACGATGATGGCGGCACCGACGGCAGCCATCCGCAGACGATGCAAGGCATCCTCCAATGCCTCCAGCCGCTCGGTGGCGTTCACAACACCACCGCCAAACGGGCCAATGCGTCGTCCCGGACGGAACCTCGCAGCAGGAGGGTCTTGCGAGCATCGGTCAGGCCAGCCACCAACACCACATCAGCGCGGGCGACGTCAAAGAACGCGAAGGCCATTTCACGGACCTCTTGGTTGGCACGGCCTTCTTGGGCAGGGGCATGCACCCGGATGCCAATCCGCTCTCGCCATTCATTGTAGCCTGCGGGAAAACGGGCTTCTTTGGCGCCGGCAGATACCTCCAATCGGAGCTGCACGCCGTCCGGCGCTTGCTGCACGGCGTCCTGCCAGGGCACATCCGGTAATCCCGCCCTGGAAAAAGGCTATACCGACCCTCCACCCAGTCCATCTTGCCTGTCCGAAGGCACCGCGGACGCGGCCCACGTGGCCGAGGGTGATGTGGTGCGCAATGGCAGGCGTACAGGAGATGCCGTAAAACGCCCCGCGGATGTGATGAAGCGGGGTACCAGGGGTCTCCAACAAACGCGGACGGCTTCGGCCCAAGCCGCGGACCCCTGGCCGTGCCCTACTCGGGCGGGTCCCCTACTGAGCTCTCAGACGTGACGTCACGCGATGATGGTGGGACAACCTCGGACCAGGACAAGGCCGTGATCACGCGAAAGCCTCCCCGGCGTTCCGTCTGCTGCCCCGCTTCGGCTGGGTTCGGGCGCCGATGGATGCCGCAGCCGGGTCAGACCCTCGACTGGGTTGTCATCAACCTTGGATGAAGTGGGTTGTTACGGAGCGGGCAGCGGCCACTCCTTTCCCTTTGGACGCGCCAGGCGTCATCGAACCCCGGCAAGTGCTGCGAGGTACGGGTGTCGGGTTCAGGCGAACGACGGATCAGCGCCCGCGGGGGCGCCACCCATCTTGATCTCGCCATCCAAGAAACTGAAGCGGTCCATGATGAAGGGCCATTCCTGGTTCTGGTGTCCGATGAAGTCCGCCGAGATGCCAAGCAGGCGCAGGCGATTGGCGACCATGTGCCCGAACACCGCCGAAGCCTCGATGCCGTGGTGCAAGATCATCGAGTTGATACTGTCCACGATGACGTGTGTGTCCGGACCCAGCCCCGCACAGCCATTCTCGATCTCTACCGCGACAGCGGCCAGATCTCGAGGGTCGTCAGGAGTGAAGATGGGGCCGTCTGTGGGACTGCTTTCCCCGGACACGTCGATGAAGTGGACTGCCTTGGCTGGGACGTCGTGGGATGCGAACCGTTCCAGCAAGACACTTGCGGGTCGGTCGAAGGATACGTAGAGGACGTTGCGGCCGCCCTCGGTCTGGTGGGCAAGCCGCTCGACGACCGTGGCCACCATCGAGTTGCCAGGCGGGCAAGGTAGGGCACTCACCCGTGCTTCGGAGCGAGCCCGAGGAGATCCCCGCTGGGCTTCCAGTTGGGCTTGGGCTTCGGCCCTCTGCTGGGCGAAACGCACCGTGCGGATGATACCCGGGCCATCGATCTTGCCCTTCACGAGGTAATCTTGGGCCCCGACACGCAATGCATCGAATGCCGCCTCATCGTCGTCGAGCCCGGTCAGCACGATGATGGGGGTCTGGGTATCGAACAGGTGCGTGGTGGCGACGCTGTCCAAGCCTTGACTGTCCGGAAGCCCCAAGTCGAGGAGGACCGCGTCGAAGCCACCCTCGGTGAGTCGCTTCACGCCATCATCCAAGGAACGGACATGCTCCAGGGTCACCGCAGCGTCCACGTCGTCGAGCATGGCTTCGATCAAGCGGGCATCGCCGTCGTTGTCCTCGACCAAGAGGAGATGGAGCGCGGGACGGACCATGGCGAGCCAGCCAAAACGAGGCGCGTCTTAAGCTGGACTATCCGCCGACCGGCTCGCCCTGGCCGCACCACTCACTTTCGTGGGCCGAGCAGGCCGAGGGCGGAGGTCTGGCAGATTGATGGTGAAGGTCGAACCCTTGCCGGGCGCCGACTCGACGCCGATGTCGCCACCCCACTGTTCCACGATCTTCTTGCACACGGCTAGTCCGATGCCGTTCCCATCGTATGCTTCGCGCAAGTGAAGCCGTTGGAAAATGTGGAAGATCCGGTCCTGCTG
Source organism: Thermoplasmatota archaeon (assembly GCA_041566495.1). Classification (GTDB taxonomy): domain Archaea; phylum Thermoplasmatota; class E2; order JACPAO01; family JAHFTW01; genus JBFGSX01. The sequence continues at coordinate 3,222 of JBFGSX010000114.1, read as the reverse complement.
CTTGGCTTCGATGCCGATGCCTTCGTCTCGGACGCAGATCCGGTAGCCTTCCCCGGCGCGTTCCGCAGTGACTTCCACAACGGGGTTGTCTTGGGGACTGAACTTGACCGCGTTCTGGACCAGGTTCATCATCAGCTGGACCAATTGCCCTTGATCCGCGTGTAATTTGACCAGACGACCGTATTCAAGGCGGACGCCTCGTTCTTTCAACATGGCGCGCAGGTGCCCTTCGACGATGACCATCACGAGTCGCAGGTCCACTTGCTTGAACGTGGCATGATCCGTCCGGACGCGACTGTATGCCAGCAGATCGTCCACCATGTGCTGGAGGCGTTTTGCCCCCTCGGTGGCGAAGCCAAGGAATTCCTTGCCTTTCTCATCCAGCTTCTTGCCGTAGCGCATCTCCAGTAGCTGGGTGTAACCCGCGACCATGCGCAGGGGCTCCTTCAGGTCGTGACTGGCCACATAGGCGAACTGCTCCAGTTCTCGGTTGGATCGCTCCAGTTCGGTCTGGATCCGCTCCAGTTCGCTCAGATCGTCGAGCACCAAGGCCATTTCGCGGCGGCGAGAGATGATGCCCACCATGACCATGGCTAGACTGACCAGGCCAAGAATGACGTATGCCAGGAGGTTGGCGAGGGGGAGGGGCCAGGCGGCCATGCCGATGCCGCTGCTGCTGGCGACCAAGGTGATGGCGACGCCCACGTAGGCGACCCAAGCACCCAGGAGGGCCCCTTGCAGCACTGTGCGTTGGGCGCTGACGCGGCCCCGGGCCGAGCGATACAGGTGGTTGAGGTTCCGCTGTGCCACGAGGCCGGCCACCAGAGGCGCCACGAGCGCCAGGAGGACGAACGGAATACGGGAGGCCTTGACCTGGCCTGTTGCGGCGCCGCTGAACAGGACCATGTAGGTGCCGCATCCCTCGGCTTCGAGCAGTTCGTTGGTGAGCGTGAAGTGCAACGTCCCCTGGTCTTCGCGGGCCCTGAATAGGTCGGCAGCCACAGGCCGGGGCTCGCCGTCGCTCACTTTGTACAATGCGTGGATACCCCAGGCGTTGTCGACGGGGAATGAGACTTCGTGCTCATGCCCCTCGATCGCCTCGGGGATCTCGACCGTCGCTTCGAGGTAGCCAAGCAACTGTTGCTCGGGATCGGAGCCGTCACGCACTCGCAGGCCTACGGGGAGCTGGGCGCCTTCGAAGGTGATCGTCACGTCCGACACCCGGGCACTGAATTGTTGCCCCGACGGCATGGGCATCATGCCGATCTGTTCCCGTGTCGACGCGTCACGGAAGTAGAACGCCACGACGATGCGGCGGCCTTCCAATTCGTCATCGCACCTGGAGAACTCGATCTTCAGTTCGATGCGTTCCACCGGAGACACCGAGGGGATCGTGTCAGCGAAGGTAGGGACACGGCCAAAGCATTCCAGCGGGACCAGCGTGGGGTCGTCGATGTCTTGGCCTTCGTCGATGATGTAGAAGACCACACCCTGTTCGACCCGGGTTCCGGAGTTGCCCGCCGCACGACCTACGTGGCGATCCGCGGCGAACCGAAGCACGAAGCTGTCGGCTTGCGTGGCGAGGCCGCCGTGTTCTGGGAGGAGGATCTCGAAGCGGGCCTCTGCGCAACCCACTTCATCTGCGGCTTCCTGGAAGCTCAAGGTAGAGATGTTCGCGGGGCGGACGTGGACCAGGTGGGACCGGGACGTCGGGGTCTCCGGATTGAACGGGTCGAGGTCCGATCGCTCGATGTCTTGGCAGGTATGGGTAGGTTCCTCCCCTGCCGCCACGGGGGTCGGCGCGCCGACCTCGGCGAAGTCGGCAAGGTCGATCCGGGTACTGATGACCAGCTCAGCAGGGATGTCTGCTGTCGCCCCGGCCAGGGGCACCGCCAGTAGCACCACCAGCCACAGCAAGCGGATCATATGGGGTGCACGCCCTCCATGTGGTGGAACTGACCCTGCAAGGAGTGCCGGTCAAAGACCAGCGCGAAGGAATCGGTGGCGCCACACGGGCGGCCGTCGGCTTCTCCCCCGCCGTGGACGCCGACGATGTCTGCGATGATGTTGTTGGGGGCCACCACGCAGCGGTCGAGCGGCCCGGCCATCACGGTGCGGTTTCCGAGGCCGAACTCCAGGAAGCCGATGCCTGGGGGCGCGGCCTGCCAGAAGCGTAGGCTGGGGGGCTCCTCGAACGCCTGCGGGAAGAACGCCCGGGCACTGAATTCGAAAGCGCTGGCGCCATCCATCCGGACGACGCCCTCGCCGCTGAGGACTTCGGCCTGATCGGGGGCCGCCGTCCCCTTCGTGGTCTCGGAGAGCAGTGGGTGACCGCTGGGAGCCTCACCGGCGTGGCGCTCGACCTGCATGGTCAATTCGCCGTCCTTGTGCGCCCAGCCATACATCTTGACGATATCGACGGGGACCTCGGTTCCGTCCGCCCCTCCGCGCAGGGGCGCCACGTAGCTCACCACGTAGAAGTTGTAGTCGCTGGGCTTGTTGGCGTAGGCTCGACTGAATTCTGGAGGCAGGACGTAGAACCCCAGATACACGATCTCCAGGGACCCCTCGCGCAGTTCGCTAGTTTCCGGATTGGTGGCGTTGAAGCGCTCACACGTGGACGTGGCGACGAAGGCTGGGACCCGCCCTGAGGTGACCGCGGTGTGGTAAAGGAACCCTGACAGGTCGCCAGCATGGAAGCCTGGTGGGAGGTACTCGCGAGTCCGGTTCTGATCCACGAGGAAGAAGGTCGCCGTCGTGAAACAGCCCTCGGCGTCGACGGCCCACTTGACGGGCAGTCCAGTGAACGTCTCCTGGCCACTGGGTAGGTCGAGGGGCGTGCCCGCACAGCCTGCAAGTAGCAGAACCGGAACGAGCAGCAGCGGGCGCACGCTGGGGAGCCGGCGCCACGACGCATAAGCATTGTGTGGGCCCAGGCGACGATGGTTTTGGCGACGAGCCGCTGTTTGAAGCAACGCGATCCGGCGGGCACCTAGCGGCCGGACCATGAGGTAGGCCCTCAGGCGCGCTTGTGGGTGGCGCAGATGTCCACGAAGTTGCGGAACATCTGGACGCCGGCTTCGGTGTGCTCCACTTCGGGGTGGAACTGCATGCCAAAGAGCGGGCGCTCCTTGTGCTGCATCACTTGCACGGGGCACGCATCGGAGCGCGCCAAGACGTCGAAGGAATCAGGGACCACATCGACCTCGTCGTGGTGGCTCG
>JBFGSX010000113.1:0-6262 GCA_041566495.1 Thermoplasmatota archaeon | reverse complement strand
GGCTCGAAGCCGACCGACTTGGCGAAGTCGCCAAGGTAGCCGACGATGGTGAACATGCCACCCGGTGCCTGGTGGTCGTTCATGACGTTCAGGCCCACGTGGTCGTGGAAGGCCCAGAAGCCGGGACTGTCGGCCTTGACGAGCAGGTCGTAGCGTTCGCCCGGGCCGATGCTGACCGTGTCCGCTCGCTGCGGGGCAGGGTCTTCGTAGCCGTCGCGGTGCGTGATGAGGTAATTGTGGCCGTGCAAGTGCATGGCGTGCCATTCCTCACCCACGTTGATCAAGCGGATCTTGTACGTCTTGCCTTCCTCGAAGTACAACGGCATGGTGTCGGGGAATGCCTTGCCGTTGATGGTGTACGAGTTGTAGACCGGGATGTAGGGAGGATAGTCCGCGTAGTACCAGGAGCGGGCGTCGCGGGTGGGGGGCGGGTCGCCGTGTTCGCAATTGAACTGGTCCTTGATCCCCTGTGGTATGTTTGGATCAGTACACACTGGATTGGTCATTGGACCCAATGGACCCCCGGAGCCGTAATAGTCCTGGAATTGGCGGCCTTGGCAATCGGCGTCACCGGCGGGGTAGCCGCCGACTTCGCGGTTGGCGGTGGGGTTGAGGCCGCCGTGGATGTGGCAGTTGTCCCACTCGTCGAGCATCAAGACGAAGTCGCCATCGTACTCGTACTGGGGTTCCCGCTCTTCGACGATGAAGGCACCGTACATGCCCAGGTCGATGTGGTGGGCGACATCCACGTGGCAGTGGTACCAGTAGGTGCCTGCCTTGAGGTTCTCGAAGACATAGGTGCGGCTCTCCCCTTGATGGATGGGGAGTTGGCTCAGGAAGGGCACGCCGTCTTCCTTCCAGTCGACCAAGCCGCCGTGCAAGTGGAACGTGTGGGGCAGTTCGTTGCTGTTGGTGACGGTCAAGGTGACAGTGTCGCATTCCTTGACACGGATGATGGGGTTCGGGACAACGAGTCCGGATTCGCCGTTCTCCATGTTGGGGGTGGGCGAGTTGCCGCCCAATTGGAAGCCCATGGCGACCACGCGCATTTCGCGGGGGTTGCCGTTCTGGTCGGGTTGGTTGAGGGTGTAGATCGGCACGCTGCCGGACATGCTGGCGGTGACGAAGAACTCGACAGGGACGTTGCGGCAGTCCCATTGGTTTCCGACGCCGTCCACGTCGCCGCCGCCGAAGCAGCCAGCCATGCCGATGCTGGCCGTGACGAGGCTTAGGACGATCCAATCTTGGCGCATGGCCGTATCGACCAAGGCCACGATGATAGAGTTTGTCGCTCGGGTCTAGACGTCGGGGTTGGCGACGAGCCACTCGGCGGTGGCTTGAATGGCGGCCGAGGAGCCGTAGGCGGGGTCCCAACCAAGCGCTACGAGGCGGTCGACGGCCAGACCCATGTGCTTGACGTCGCCTTTCCAACCGGCGCCACCTTGGGCAGCTCCACCGGTGAACGAGTACTCGGGCTTGAGGCCCATGACCCGGGCGACGGTGTCGGCGATGGTGGTGACGGGGATGCCGTCTTGGCTTCCCACGTTGAAGGGTTGTGCGCCAGGCTCGGCGTGGCGGGCTGCGTGCAGCATGCCTGCGACGACGTCGCTGACGTGGACGTACGATTTGTGCTGGGTGCCGTCACCGAGGATCTGCAAGTGCATGGGGTCCTTGCGCAATTTGTGCACGAAGTCGTAGGTGACGCCGTGGTTGCTTCGGCTGCCGACGACATTGGCGAAGCGGAACAGCAAGGCGTCGATGTCGAAGGTGCCTGCGAAGCTGGCGATGAGGCCTTCGCAGGCGAGTTTGCAGCCGCCGTAGACACTGATGGGCAACAGGGGGCCGTAGTCTTCCGGCGTCGGCATGACGGACGCGGCACCGTACACGGTGCTGGTGCTGGTGAACGCCATGTGTTTGACGCCGTGGCGACGCATCGCTTCAAGGACCTGCCACGTCATGGAGACGTTGAGGTCGAAGTGGGCGCCGGGGTCGGTCTCGCCGGTGCGGACCTCTGGGTTGGCGGCCAGGTGCCAGACGCTGTCCATGCCAGGCATGAGGTCGTCCAGTGTGGCTGCGTCTGAGGCGTCCCCTTCGACGAAGACGATGTGGGGCATGGCGCCTTTCAGGAATGCCTTCTTGCCGCTGCTCAGGTTGTCCAGGACGGTGACCTGGGCGCCTGCGGCGACGAGGCCGTCGACGACGTGGCTTCCGATGAAGCCGGCACCACCGGTGACGAGGATCTTGCTGTCCTTGAGTTCCATGCTACTTCCTCACGACGAAGGCACGGTGTTCCTTCTCGAAGGGTTCCAGGTCTGTCTCTTGGACGATGTTGACGCCTGCTTCCTTGAGGCGGCGGCGCACTTCATCGTAGATGACGCTCAGGGGACTGGCGACGTCGATGCTGCGGGCCTTGATGAACAGGAAACCGTGGCCGCCCTTCTGCAAGAACTGCATGTTGCGCAGGAAGATGTCCACTTGATGGCGCTGGGCGACGTCCTGGATGAGGGTGCCGACGAAGCGGTCCATGTACGGGGCATAGCGCTCGGGCTTGCCGGCGTCTTCCAGGATCGGGATGACATTGTCCCTGGGCTCCATGTTCCAAAGCAGGTCCCGGGTGGAGCGAGGGGAGAACTCGACGGCGAAGACGCGGGCATCTCCACCGAGCAGGTCACTGACGTGGCTGACGGTGGTGCCACTGCTGGCACCGAGGTACAGCACATCTGCCTTGGGTTCGATCCATGGGGTCGTGGAGGAAGCGGAGGCGAGGGCGGCCATCTTGGAGCGCCATGGGTTCCATTGGCGGTATTCCACGTTGCCACGGGCGCGCAGGCGTTCACCGTAGACCTTGGTGCCGGGGACGCGGTTGACGCTCCACAGCAAGCCACGGTCTTCGAACACGCCTGTTTGCTTGAGGGGCCTCATTTCTTACCTCCTGGGGGAGCGGCGGGGCCGCCACTGAACTTGTCCTTCTTCTTGGAGCCGGGCGCAGCGGGTTTGCTGCCCCACTTCTTCTCGCCAGGCTTGCCGGCGGGTTTGCCTGCGGGCTTACTGGACCAGCCACTCTTGGCGGGGCGGTCGCCGCCCGTGGCTGCGCGGTCGGAGCCGGACCAGCCACTGCGGGCGGGGCGATCCGAGCTGCCTTCGGAGCCGGACCAGCCACCGGAGCGGCCGCCTTCGCGGGGCGCACTGGGCTTGCCAGCGGGCGTTCCGTAGGGTTTGCCAGCGGGCTTGCCACCTGGTTTGCCGTAGGGTTTTCCACCGGGCTTGCCGCCAGGTTTGCCACCGGGCTTACCGTAGGGCTTGCCTCCAGGTTTGCCACCCGGTTTGCCAAAGGACTTGCCACCGGGTTTGCCCCCGGGCCGACCTTGGGGACGGGCAGGGGGCTTGGCCTTGCGGTATTGGATCGTGGCCATGTCCTTCTCGAGGCTTGCGGCGAGCATCTCCTTGAGGTCATTACCGGTGAATGCATCGGCCTTGGCGGCCAGACTCGCGTGCTGGGCCAGGGTGCGGGCGATGGAGCCACGCTGCCAGGGAGGCGCCTGGTGCAGGCGCTGGTGTTGGAATAGGATACCGTGCTTGGGGGGGTTCGTACCTTCCTTCAAGTGACGGAACAAGGCGGTCTCAGCACCGTACAATTGCAGGGTGCCAGTGGAGACGGTGGCCAGTTTCTGAAGGGTGCCTGCCATGGCGATGAGGCGGGCGCCGATGACGGGGCCGACCACACTGCTGAGGTTGGGGGCCATGTCGGCCATGATCTGGCCCACGCGGGTCTCCAGGGCGGCCCAGGATTCGTGTACGGCGCGCAGAGCGGCGGCGAAGCCTTGGACGACGGCCATGTCGGCAGGGTCCAGCTCGGTGCCGAGACTGGCTTCCGCGTGGTCGGCTTGCTCGAGCGCGGTGAGGACACTGGCGCGGTCGCCGTGCTCTGCTACGAGGCTGGCCAATTGCTTGGGATCAGCCAGGCGGGTCACTTCGGGGGCGTGCAGGGCGTACCATTCGCGCAGGCGCTCCACCATCAGGTTGGCGGTGCGGACCAGGTCGTCGATGGCACGGACCTCTTCGGCCAAGATCCTGTCCTTCTCACCGTGGCGCAGGGCCAATTGCCGGCGGGCGCGGAACAGCGCCGCCTTGTGCAGGAGGCTGCGATCCACGTCAGGAAGGGCACGAGGTTCGAAACGAACCGTCGTGGCCGTCGCTGCCAGTTGGTCGAGGCGGTCGGCGATGACGGCCGGATCCGTGCCGGCGTCACTCCAAAGGGGGCGGGCCACGAGGCGGCGAAGGTGGCTTGCCTTTAAGCGGAATGTGCCCCGAAGGCCATCGGAGCCTCAGAAGTGGTCGATGCCGGCGGCGTCCATGGCCTGCAGGAGCTCCCGTTGCACGAGGCTGGGGGTGCGTGGGCCACGGTAGATGAAGCCGGTGTAGATCTGCACGAGGCTGGCGCCGGCTGTGAGCATGTCGTAGGCATCTTGGCCACTCGAGATGCCCCCGACGCCGACGATGGGCACGTCGAGGCCGTTGGCGAGGTGGCGCACGGCCTCCACGGCGCGGGCGCGCAGGGGGGCGCCACTGAGTCCGCCGGGGATGTCGCTGATGCCTTCTGGGCGGGCGCGAGTGGTGTTGACGGCGATGATGCCGGCGGCTCCCGCATCCACGGCGGCCTTGGCGACGGCGAGCAGTTCGTCGTCGGCGCCGTCGGGGTGCAGTTTGAGCAGCAAGGGGCGGTCAGCGACCCCTTCGTCCATGGCTTCGTGGAGGCGGGCGATGAAGGAACCGATGGCTTTGGGGTCCTGCAGGTCGCGAAGGCCGGGCGTGTTGGGGCTGCTGATGTTCAACGCCACGTAGTCGCCGGGGGCGTCGCGGGCCATGTCCGTGAGCCGTTGCAGGCTCTCCTCTCGAGGCGTGTCCTTGTTGGGGCCGATGTTGAGGCCGATGGGCCCGATGGCCGGGTGTTCGTCGATGCGCCGTTGGATGGCTTCGAAGCCGGGACCCGGGAAGCCCATGGAGTTGACCAAGGCGTCTTGGTCGGGGAAGCGGTGGATGCGGGGCTTGGGGTTGCCTGGTTGGGGCTTGGGGGTGACCGTGCCGATCTCCACGTGCCCGAAGCCCATGGCGAGCAAGGCGTTGTAGGCTTCGGCTTCTTTGTCGAAGCCGGCGGCCATCCCAAGGGGGTTAGCGAAGTCGATGCCCCAGACGCGGGTGGCGAGCCGGGGATCCGATCGGGGAGCCTGCACCAAGCGCCGAGCTGCGGGGTGGCGGTGGGCCACGCGCAGGAACTTCATCGCGGTGTGGTGGGCCTTCTCGGGGTCGAGCTTGAACAATGCACCCTTGAGCGCGCCGTACACGGGCGTGGCGACAAAGCCCTCGCTCTTAGCGCGTTGGGTCGGCACTTGGGGGCCGCATTCAATGGTCGGCATTTATGCTCTCAAGCCGATGGGAGGGCATGGTCCAATGTGCGGCTCTGAAAGACGACGGCACCAAGTGCAACTCCCACGCCAAGGGGAAGAGCAAGTACTGCGCCAGTCACGCCGGTTACCGTCCCAAGGGTCGCGCCCGCACCATCCTTGACAACCTGAAGAAGGCCCGCGCGATGAAGGACGTCCGCAAGCGCGCAGCCCAGACGTCGGGGGGCAAGGGGGCCATCCGCAACCGCCCAGCCGCGGTGAAGGTCATGGGCGCCAAGGCACAATGCGAGGCATTGACCAAGGCAGGCAGCCAATGCAAGCGCTTGCCTCGCTCGGGTTCCAAGTACTGCGAGACCCACAAGGGTTACCGAGCGAAACAGGCCTGAACGACCACGGGCCCCGTTTGGTCTCCGGCGCCAGCCTCATCGCCTTGGCGGGCGAGTGGAGTGCATGGCCATGTACGGTGTCTGCGACATGTGCGAAGCGGTGTGCCGGGTCAGCAATTTCGCGACCCATCGCAACTTCCACGTCCAGACCGGCACCAAGGATCCAGGACCCCATGGTTACTCGGAGATCAGCAGCGTCCAGAGTATCCAATACTAGCGCTTGAGGGCGATGCGTTTGGCTTTGCGTCCGCTGGCCAAGGCACTCAGCCATGCTTCTGCTTCTTGCCAGCGCGGGAAGCGACGTTCGGCGTCCTTGAACTCCTTGGGGTGGATGATGCGCTTGGAGCCACTGCCCATGCGAGGAGGGATCAGGATGTGCAGGAGTTCGTGGTAGACCACGTAGTCCAGGACGAACTCTGGGACATCCGGGTCGTCCAGGACCTGGCTGATGACGATGGCGTTGTGGTCGCTGTC
>JBFGSX010000112.1:0-6265 GCA_041566495.1 Thermoplasmatota archaeon | reverse complement strand
TCAACTAACGAGGCCCATCGAACGGGCGCGCATCGAAGCGGTGGCAGCGCAGTGGCAAGCGGACCTGGCCGAGCGCTTCGACCCACAGAAGATTGTCCACTTGAAGCACCCGATGCCTCCGTTGCCTGGCCTTCCGAGCCGGGTCCACGCCCCGGGGGATCACATGGGTCGCTGGCTTGGAGGCAAGGGTGGGCACTTCTTCTACGAAGGCGAAGCGGGCTTCCTCGGCTCCCCCATCAGGGCACTCAAGCGAGGGGAACTGATGGGTCGGTGGGTCAGCGACGACGCAGCATGACGATGGCCCCCAAGGCACCCACCAAAAGGGGCCAGCCCAGCCCGGGGGCGTCCTGGGTCGCGCCGCTCGATGCGGGCTGAGGGCACGGCTCCACTTGCCGGGCGATCTCAGGGTCCGTGCAGGTGTTGAAGCGGAATTCTTCGATGCCGAATCCTTCCTTGAAGCGGGGCCCGGATTCGGTGCTGCGGGTCTTGACGAAGAACGCCAAGACACCTTCTCGAGTCTCGATGGCCTTGATGGACTCGGCGTCGGGGTCCGCGATGCGGGTGAACGTGATGTCGATGTTGCGCTCGAACCAGAACCATACGGTCTCTTGGCCTGCGGCGTTGGTCACGGTGCGCATGTTGGCCGGGTCCACGAGGGCCGCGTCATCAAGGCGGTACTCTCCATCCACCATCTCTTCGCCAGTGACATCCAGCGCGAGCCAGGGTGCGTTGTTGGCGGTGCCACTGAAGGTGATGACGATGTCCGTGCCGATCTCCTTGGGGTAGGTGCCCTCCTCACTGACCTCCCACTTCAATTGCAGGACGCCCGGGTAGGTGCGGGACTCGCCTGGTTGCAGGATCTCAAAGCAATCCTCGGGGGGCCCTTGGGCGTAGATGATCTGGCCACCCCCGCAGGGCATCTTGCCCTCGATCTGGATGTCCAGGATGGGCAGGATCCACCCACACGGCGGGCTGCCACAGGTCTCTTCTTCAAGCTGCAGCGGGGTCGCACCCGCAAGGGGAACAAGCACCGCAAAGGCAAGGAATAGGGAGAACCGGAGGCCCATGACGACTCATCCCGGGCGTCGATAGAAAAGAGTTGTGCCGGCCGCCTCTTTGGCGGCGTGGCAGGGCTCAGCCCAGGGTGCGCAGGTCGATGGCATCGACCACGGGATAGCCGGTCTCGTCCTTCTTCAGCGTCCCCTTCACCCGGATGCGCTTGTCCTGCAGACTGGACGGATCCTTGTTGACCATGACGCCGATGATGTGGCCCTGGTCTTCCAAGCGGATCATGAAGCGACCCTTCCAGGGCAGGGCATCTTGGACGACCCCCTCGGTCTCGATGGTGACGCCACTGCGGCCGCCGAGGTCCTGGATGCGGAAACGCTCCACGTACTCGCCGCCGCGATCGGCCAGCCGCTTGTACTCTGTCTCCAGGCGAGCGAACAACACCTCGTCCACCGTGACAAGCGCGAGGGCATTCTTGCGGACACCTCCCAGGAACAGGATGGCTCGTTGCTGGGCCAGGTCCAACGCGAACTCGGCATTGACCGCCGGAACCTCGTAGACCCGGCAAGCCTGCTGCACTTGGGGGTCGACCAATCCACTGGCGTACACCTTGGCATTGGCGGGAACGTCCACATCGAGCACGTCCCTGGCCACGAGCACGGGTTGTTTCAGCTCGCTCAGGCGCCAAGCAGCCGTCAGTTTCTCCCGCTGGACGGGCTTCTGGCGCCCTCGCCCCATCACCTCGATGACCAGCGCCACGGCGACGCCTCCCACGACGAGACCGACGGCGATAGAGAGCAGATCGAGAGCCACGAGGTGGCCAGACCGCCTCGCGGCTTAAGCAACGCGACCTCGGTTCACGAGGCGGAGCCCTTTTCATCACCGCTCGGAGTCGTGATGGATGTGAACTCGAGTGACCGAACTGACCTTCCTGGGGACCGGCGGAGGCCGGTTCACGACGATCAGCCAGCTCCGCCAGACCGGCGGCCTCTATCTGCGGGACAGGGGACTACGCTGCAACATTGATCCCGGACCCGGGGCCCTGGTGCATATGCACCGCTACGGCCTCGATCCCACGAAGACCGATGCGATCCTGGTCAGCCACGCGCATCTTGACCACTGCACCGATGCGCCCGTCCTGCTGGAGGGCATCACCCGCGCCGGTCTGGACAAGAAGGGCACCCTCGTGGCGCCCCCCAGCGTCCTGCGGGGCGCGCGGCAACGGGACGGCAAACAAGTCGGCCCGGTGGTCCGCAAGCACCACCAGAAGATGCTGCAGAACGTCCACGAAGTGGAAGCCGGCTCGGAATTCCTGCTCAATGGCGTCTATGAAGGCATGGCCACCAAGCAGCATCACAGCGACCCGGACACCGTCGGATACAAACTGAAACTGACCCACGGCCAGTTCAGCTACATCATCGACACCCAATACTACGATGGCCTGGCAGATTGGCACAAGGGCAGCCGCGTCGTCGTCTGCCAGATGACCCGTGGTGGCAGTGACCGCATCCCGTGGCACATGTGCACCGATGACGTCATGCGCCTCGCCGAACAGATCCAACCCAAGCTCCTGCTCTTGACCCACTTCGGTTACAAGACGCTGCGAGACAACGATCCAGGCGTCTGGGCCCAGAAGATCACGGACGCCACCGGCGTCCCCACGGTCGCTGGCCGAGATGGCCTGCGGGTCACCATGGGGGCGAGCTTCGAGATGGAGTTCCTGGACAAAGGGATTCAACGTCCCGACCCCAAGATTTAACCTCGTCCGCTTGGCTTTCGAGGCAATGAACCTTCGGCCGCTGTTGGTCGCCACCATGGCGGTCGTCGCCTTGACAGGGCTGGCGCTCGCAGCGGAGGCCCAACTGGAGACCTTCCTCAAGCCGGAGGAGATCATCAATGGCTTCGACGAGCGGTCGGCCGTGCAGGGCAACTTGGTGGCCGTCACTGGGCTACTGGTCGCTGCGGCGCTCAGCGTGGCCGCCGGCGTCATGGCCCGGGTCCCCTGGCGCCAACGCATCGTCCCCTTGGGGACCATCTTCGTCAGTGCCTACCTCTTGGTGTTGATGATGCAGACGGCGATGTTCAACTACAACGCCAATGACATCGATCGGGCCGCAGCCTTCGCCGTCAGCCCTGTGTTGTTCAATGGCGAAGCCATCCCAAGCGTCTACCTGGGGCCAATGGCCCTCATCGTGGCCGCCTCTATGGGGCTCGCCACCGGCGCATCGACCCTGCTGGGCAGCGCCGAACGCCTCACCCGCCCACGGAATTCCTTGATGGCACACATGGGAGCCTTCGCCATCGCCGCCCCATTCCTGATCATCCTCATCTGGGGTGACCTGCAGGTCCTGATGAGCCTCCCAGAGCAAGACCCGGGCGCGTTGTCCTACATGCTCGTCTTGCCCCTCAGCATGTTGGCCGGTGCAGGCCTTCTGGTGATGAGCGGCATCAAGACCTGGCAACTGGCCATCGCCTCCCGAGACGGCAGCCGTGGACTTGCCGCCCATGACGCCTGGATCGCCATCCGACGAGCCGAATGGGCCGCCATCGGGGTCATCGTCGCCGTCGCCCTCGGAGCCGGAGCCCTGGCTGCCCTCCCGTTGCCGGGACTTGAATCCGGCCGCGTCTTCGGGCTCACCGCCCGCAGCCACGCCCAAGCCTCCCTCCTCGTGCTGATCACCCTGCTTCCCACCATGGGCCTGCAGACGCCCGTTTTGCGGGTCCTGCGCAGTGAAGCGACCCTGGAGGGCAGGCAACAAGAGCCCAGTCGCGCGATCTTCCTCTCCTACCTTGGTACCCTCGTCGCGGGTCTCATCGGCGCCGGCCTCGCCACGCTGTTAATCCCGGGAGTGCTTTGGGCCTGGGTCTTCGCGGCATTGCCCACGGCGATCTTTGGCCTCGTCGCCCTGCGACCCCGGGATGGGCTGCTGCCGGCCATGATGGTGGCCACCTTGTTGTGGGCCATCGGCAACACCGTCACAGGGTCCTTCCAAGTGGTCTCCGACAGCAGCATCAATTACGACACCGCCCCCGGTCTCCTGGCGCTGTGGCGTGCCGCCGCCGTCCTCATCATGGCGTGGGCTGTCGCCCGCGCTGCCAGGGACCGCATCGAGACCATGGGCCGTGCCCTCGCCTGGCCGCTCACTGCTGGTATGGGCGCCGCGGTGGCGTTGATCATTTTCCTTGAACTGCCATTCTCTGCGTGGGTCATCCACGAGAGCGCTGTCGAATACGTCGGCATCGGCACCGTGGTCGCCAGCCAAGACGCCCCCGTGCGCGCGGTCATCCACGCCCTCACGGGCACCGCCGCCTTCCTCACCGGCCTAGGCGCGGCCCGCCTCCACCGCCCCGACTGGTTCCGCCAACGAGCCCCAGCAGCCAGTTCGGCGCCCATGGCCGCAGACGGACAGGCATAAGGCGGACCCAGCAGTCCAAGGCTCGTGGCCGTCTCTGTCCGTGACCCCATCCACGGCAGCATCGTTCTCGACGACTGGGTCGTACCCATCATCGATCACGCTGAATTCCAGCGCTTGCGCCGGGTCGGACAATTGGGCACCGCCCACTTGGTCTATCCGGGGGCACACCACAGCCGCTTCGAGCACAGCCTCGGCGCTTACCACGTGGCCGGGGAGATCGCCGACGCATTGGGCCTGGATGAACTGGAGCAGAAGACCGTCCGCGCCGGGGCCTTGCTGCACGACGTCGGGCATGGTCCCTTCAGCCATGCCTTCGAGGAACTCTTCGAAGCGGGCGGCGAACGGCACGAAGACATGAGCGTCGACCTCGTGCGCTGGGGCCCCCTGGGGGACTTGCTGCGCCAAGGTGGGCTGGACCCAGGCGAAGTCAGTGAGCTCGTGTTGGGCCGGGGCGACCTGGCCAAACTGGTCAGCGGCCCCATCGACGCCGACCGCATGGACTACCTTCTACGGGACGCCCATTACACCGGGGTGCGCAGCAGCGTCGACCCCGACCGCCTGATGCGGGTCCTCACCCGGCACGATGAACATGGCGTCGTCTTGCGGGAATCAGGCATCCTCAGCGCTGAGAGCCTCCTGGCGATGCGGTTCCTGATGTACCCGGCCGTTTACTTGCACCACACGGTCCGCGCCTCCGAATCCATGCTGCAAGCAGCCATCATGGCCGCCGTGGACCAAGAGGCGTTCAAGCTCCGGGACGTCAACCGTGAGACCGACGAAGGCCTACTGGCCAGGTGCCGAGCCGCTGGCGGCGTCGCCGGCGAGATCACCCAGCGCCTCGACAGACGGCGCCTCTACAAGCGCGCCTACGAAGGCCGCCAGGAGGACCAGGTCCCCGGCATGGAAGCACTGGCCGACGACCCCCGCGCTCGCCGTGCCCTCGCCGACCGGATCGCAGACGCCGCCAGTGTCCCCCGCCACCACGTCATCCTCGACGTACCCCACCCGCCCAAGTTCAAGGAACTGGGCCTGCGCGTCCTGCGCCGAGACGGCGCCGTCGTGACCCTATCGGAGGCAAGCCAACTGGTACGCGTCATGGAGGCGGCCCGCATGGACCACTGGCGCTTCTGGGTCTTCACTCCCAAGGAATCCCGCGAGGCCGTCGCCCGCGTGGTCCCCGATCTCTTGCCGAGATGAGGCTCTTCAAGTACCAGCCCCCCTTGGCACGTCCCTCGATGGTGGACGACCCTTTCCGCAGCATCGTGGAACATCATTTCCGCATCTACGAGGCGCGGGAAGAGCGCATGCCCGGCGGCACCGCGCGCATGTACTTCCTGATGTTCCCCGAAGCGGAACTGGAGTCCCGCTTCGACGCAGCCCGCAAGGAACTCTTGGCCAAGGATCGGGACCTCATCGTCTTCCTACGCCGCGAAGGCGGCGAAGACATCCTCGTCATCGCCCCCCGCGCCCCCGTCCTGGAAAAAGGCAACCGGGTCAACTGGATCCTCTTGGCTGCGACGCTGGTCACCACCGTCATGAGTGGCGCCATCTACTGGCAAGGCTACCGCCACGCCGATGAAGCCTGGCGCTGGAGTGTCTTGTGGAGCGGCGAACACCTCCTGTGGGGTTTCCTGACCCTCGCGCTACCATTGATGTTCATCCTGGGCATCCACGAGACCGCCCACTACATGGCCGCCCGCAAGCACGGCCTGCGCGCATCACTGCCGTACTTCATCCCCTTCCCACCGTTCTTCTTGCCCATCGGCACCCTGGGCGCGTTCATCCGGCTCAAGGACCCCTTGCCTGACCGCAAGGCATTGTTCGACGTGGGCGCCAGCGGC
>JBFGSX010000111.1:0-6313 GCA_041566495.1 Thermoplasmatota archaeon | reverse complement strand
GGCTTTGCAGCCCAAGCAGCGGAGATCACGAACCGGCGCTTCAAGTGGGCCGGCGGCCAAGCCTACAACCTCGGCGTCCTGAGCCAACTTATGCGCCTGAAGGCCTCCCCGACCCGCCTCGTTTTGGATGGGGAGGAACGCTTGGGCAACTTCCAGATGGTCATGGTGTGCAACAGCATCCACACCGGGGGTGCCATGCAGATGGCTCCCATGGCCAGGCCCGACGACGGACTTCTGGACGTGCTCACAGTGGAAGGGGTCAGCAAATCGGAACTCATCCGCTTGCTCGTCAAGGTGCGCGATGGCGGACACGTCAGCCACCACAAGGTGCGCTTTGACAGGGCCACCTCCATATGCATCGAACCCGAGACCCCATCCCCCTTGTTGGTGGATGGTGAGGTCATGGGCACCACGCCGGTCGACATCGACGTCATGCCCGGCGCCCTTCAGGTCCTCCTGTAGAGGTCTGGCGGCACGGAGCCAGCCTTAAGAGTCAGGCCCCACGTCGTCACCCTGTGGCAACGTTCTCCCGTCGGGATGCTGAAGAGCTGTACCAGGTCGAGGGCTGGGGCGCAGGGTACTTCTCGGTCTCGCGGGAAGGCTCTCTTTGCGTCCAACCCCGTTCCGGTCTGGCGAAGATCGACCTCCTGAAGGTCGTCCGCCAGTTGCGCGAAGGGGGCACGGAACCCCCCATCGTCCTACGGTTCCCCCAGATCCTGCACGACCGCCTCGAGCGCCTGAACCGCGCCTTCGTCGGCGCACTCAAGGAGAACGGCCTGTCCGATGTCCGCTACCGTGGCGTCTTCCCCATCAAGGTCAACCAACGCAAGGACGTCGTCCAAGAACTGGCCAAGCAGGGCCGCAAGTGGCAATATGGTCTGGAAGTGGGCAGCAAGGCCGAACTGGTAGCCGCCCTCACGATGGATCCGAACCGCAAGTCCCTGCTGGTGGTCAACGGCTTCAAGGACCGCGATTTCCTCGAAGCGGCCTGCCTAGCGACCCACTTCAAGGACGAGGTCATCATTGTCCTCGACGAGGTCGGCGAACTGCCTCACCTCATCGAACTCCTCGACGGCCTCGACAACCCTCCCATCCTTGGTCTCCGCTTGAAACTCCGCAGCAAGGCCCCCGGCAAGTGGGCCCTCAGCGGGGGCGAACGCAGCAAGTTCGGCCTCAACATCCCCGAAGTACTGTGGGCCGTGGAGCAACTCAAGGAAGCCGGCCATCTCGACCGCCTTCAGCTCCTGCACTTCCACATCGGCAGCCAACTCAGCCACATCCGTCGCATCGGACAAGGCGTCCGCGAAGCTGCCCGTATCCACGCAGAACTGGTCAAGATGGGGGTTCCCCTGCGCTTCATCGACTGCGGTGGCGGCCAAGCCATCGACTACGACGGCAGTGGTTCCAGCGGCAGCAACTCCTGCAACTACACCATGGAGGAGTATGCCAGCACCATCGTCGCCACCGTGAAGGATGTGTGCGAAGACGCCGGGGTGCCCGTGCCGGACATCATCAGTGAGTCTGGCCGCGCCGTCGTCGCCCACCATGCGGTGCTGGTCATGAACGTCACCCGACGGGTTCCCCACTTCATCCCGGAGCCGGACCCGTCCAGTCGCACCGACGACGACCCCACGCCCTTGTGGAACCTTTACGACCTGTACGGGGAGCTGACCGCCAAGAACGCCTTCGAGGCTTTCCACGACGCGGTCCAATACCGGGACGACCTGCACACCTTGTTCGACCTGGGTCACCTGGACCTGGAGACCCTGGGTCGTGCCGAAGCGATCAGTCGTGGCATCTTCGAGCGCATCAAGAAGATCCTGGAGAAGGAAGGGGAAGTGGAGTCTGAGGAGTACAGTCACTGTCGTAGTCTGCTCAGTCAGAAACTGGTGTGCAACTTCAGTCTCTTCCAGAGCCTGCCCGATGTCTGGGGCGTCAAGCAACAATTCCCTATCCTGCCCATCCACCGCCTCAACGAGGCGCCCAGCGACGTCGCGACCCTCGCTGATATCACGTGTGATTCCGATGGTGAGATCCGCCACTACATCGACAACCACGGCACCCAGGACGAACTACCGATCCACGCCTTCCGGGAAGGCCAATCGTACTACCTCGCAGTGCCCCTGGTCGGCGCCTACCAAGATGCCCTAGGCGACTATCACAACCTCTTCGGTGAGACCGCCGAGGCCCGGGTCGTCGCAACCAAGGACGACTGGGCCACGGAGAAGGTCATCAACGGCAGCAAAGTCAAGGACATGCTCGAGTGGGTGCACTACGATCCGGCCGACCTGAAGCGGCGGATCAAGGGCCGCGTCGCTCGCCTGAGCGACTCTGGTCGCATCGATGCTGCCACCGCCAAGGAACTGCGCCAGCGCTTCGAAGCCCTCCTGGAGGGCGGCACATACCTGCGGGCCCGTGAACAAGCCCTATAACGCGCCAGCCGGTCGTCGAAACTGGTCGGTAGATAGTGGCAACTCCTGATGTCCTCGTAGCCAGAGCGATCGCGAACACGTGTCTGTGGAGCGGACGCCATGCCAAGGCCGTCGTGGTCTTCGTCCTCCTGATGACGGTGACCCTCGGCTACGGCGTGACGCTGATCACGACCAACGTGGACGTGGCCGATGTCCTGCCCCGCGGCAACCCCAACACGGCGGCGGCCCACAACCTTACGGAGAGCTTCCGCTCGACGCTGAGTCAGCAAGTGACGTTCCAGTTGCACGTGGATGAATCGGGCACCCATTGGGCGCACGACAATGCCATGCTGGATCGATGCACTCAGGACAACCCGTTCTATTGTCCTGAAGGGGAGAAGTCAGGGTCCTACCGTCTGCGGCCGGACCACACCAACATCACGGACGAGGTCTACATCCGTGCCATGCAGGAACTCAGTGCATTCATCGAAGAGCGCACCGACTTCAACCGCCAAGCCAGCATCAACAACATCTACGCCCTGCTGAACTGGACCATCGCCGGTGGCGAGGGTCAAGCCCCCCGTTCCGCCTTCGCATTGCCCCCGGATGGCGGCGAGTACGCGGTCGTCGACGTCGCCGTCCAGGCCGCCGTCCTGGACGCAGTGGACGCCTTGGCCAGTCCTAGCTGGAACCACGGAGCGATCCTCTTCATGCCCGAGGCGGACAGCACCATCGAGATGCGGGTCCTTGGCGACCAGATCATCGCGGCCCGGGACGAATATGTCAAGGCCGTCGATGCGGGCGAGACCACTTACACCGTTTGGGGCAGTGAGAACCCGCCCCTTCTGACGGTGGATATGCCGGTCGCCAACGCCCACAGCAGTGCCCTGGTCGAAGAAGACCTGATCAAACTGATGCCGATCATCGCGGCGTTCATCATCGTCTTCCTCTACATCGCGTTCCGCAATGTCCGCACCATTGTGATCTCCTTCACGGCTCTTGGCGTGGGCGTGACCTGGACGTACGGCATCATGGGCTACATGGGCATCGCGCTCAACACGCTGAACATGACCATCGTGCCACTGATCATGGGGGTGGGCATCGATTATGCCATCCACATGATCAATGAGTTCGTCGAGCACAAAGCCGCGGGTCACAGCGACGAGGATTCCTTCAAGGAAGCCGGCGAACGTGCTGGCCTGGCCATGTTCATCGCGACCCTGACGACCGTTCTTGGCTTGGTGGTCATGATGATGAGCCCCAGCCTTCTCATGGCCCAGCTGGGCTTCCTGTCGGCGCTGGCCATCACGGCGATCTACGTCCTCACCATCACGTTCATCCCGGCCGCCCTGGCCCTCATGGGGGGTACCGAGAAGATGGGTGCGAGTTTCACACCCAGCCGCCTCATGCCAGCCCTCGCACGGGGGGTCACGAAGGTGCGCTTCGTGATGCTCATCGCGGTGGTCCTGCTTTCCGTCGGCGCGTACTTCTCCAGCACACAACTGACCCAGGAAGCCTTCGGCGATCCGGGCAAGAACTTCCCTGAAGACGATCCGGTCCGCCTGGAGCACGAGCAGGGTCTGCGCTACTTCTACGAGATGCCGAACCCCGACGTCAAGGCCAACATCCTGACGTTCGAAGGTCCAGGCATCCTCGCCCCCGAATCCATCGAGTACATGCGGGAGATCGAACGGAACCTGCGACAACAGGACCGCGTCATCTCCGACACGTTGCGTACATTGCCGTTCTTCGTTGAGACTTGGCAGACCGTGAAGGGGGGTGCAGCTTGCGCCGGCCTGGTCGTTGGCGGTGGCCGTTCTGGCGGCGTCCTTGACCCGGTCCTGGGTGGTGTCAGCCAGAGTCCTTTGCCCTGCAATACGGCCGTGGCGTTCCCAGCCACAGAGGAAGCCCTGCGGGCGGAGGTGACCGCGATGTTCGAAAGTCCCATGGATGAACTGGCCAGTGTCATCCTGAACTATCCCGTGGCCATCGAGAACCCGGACAAGGGCATGGCCGCCATGACGTTCAGCGTCAAGGCAGCCACTTACGAAGAAGCCGAAGAGGTGTGGTTCCAGATCTGGGATGCGGTACATCGGGCCAACGTCACCTTCGGCGGTGCCCCCGATGGCGTCCACGTGTCCTTCGTGGGCAATACAGCCACCAACTACCTGTTCGTTGCCGAACAACTTCCCTGGCTCACCTACATGTCCGTGGCCGCGACCATCATCCTGTTCCTGTTGGTGCTGATCTTCACCCGCGACATCAAGGCCACCTTCGTCGCCACGGCGCTCGCGGGTCTCACCAGCATCTGGTGGCTGGGCATCCTACCCTTCATCAACATCGGCCTGGCGATCACCTTGATGTTACCCCTGGTGTTCATCTTCAACATCGGCACGGATTACGCCGTCCACATCATCTGGAGCCTCAAGAAAGTGGGTGACGCGCGGGAAGTCTTCCAAACGACCGGCAAGGCCATCTTGTTCTCGGCCATCACCACCGCCGGTGCCTTTGCAATCTTCATCCTGATCCGCAATGTCGCGGTCAGCCGTACGATGATCGCGACGACCCTGAGCATCTTCGTGATCTTTGCAGCCACCATGCTGGTCATCCCGATCTTCTACAAGGTGGCCGCCAAGCAGGAAGCGCCTCCGGTGGAGATCGCCGAGCCTACCGTCGTGAAGGCGACGCGAATCAAGAAGGCCAAATCCGAGGACACCCCATCCAAGGCATGATGGATTCCGCGGCGACGTTCCTCCACCGACAGGAAAGGAAGGCGATCGAGCGTCGGCGCCACAAGGAACCCATCATGGCACTCGCCCCTGCGTACCTGGAAGGTCGGCTGGGGCTCCTGGCCATCACCCCGGCAAGGGTGCTTTTTGCCCATCGTCGCCTCCTTCGCACCCCCACCCGGGAATGGGCCAGGCGGGGCATGACCGGGGCGAAGTTGGAGACCAAGCGTTACGGCATCGTCCACGTGGGGCTGCAAGGTGGACAGACGCTCCGCTTCGAGCTCACCCACACCGACCACAAGTCGGCGGTCATGGATGCGCTGCTTGGGCCACGGCCCGTCGTCGACCCCATCAAGGCCTTGACCCGGCACCCCGGCAAGGGGCCCCGTAAGGCACGCACCCCCATGGTCGACCCATTGGCCCACCGTGGTACTCCGGCGCATGAAGCCAAACTCCGCGATCTGGTGGCCCGGGGCATGATGACCCAAAAAGAGATGGACTGGCAACTGGGTCGTTGAATCACGTCAACGCCCATCGATTCCGTCGATTTTATTTCCGCAGCGGCATCTAATGCCGCATGTTCGAAGCATGCACGAACGCGCAAGTGCAGCGTAGCATCCGTTGGCTCTACCTTGGATCCGGCATGCTGTTCCTATCGACCATCGTGCTCGGCTTTGTCAATGTCTTCAGCCCTGACGCCATCAGCCACGGCCAGATCCTAGCCCACTTCCACTCTGGCAGCATCGGCTGGGTCACCCTATCGGTCATCGCCACCAGCATCTGGGCATTCACGGCCGGGCGGGACCCCGGCGACGGCGTCGCTACGTTCTCAGTCTTGATGGCTGGCATCGGTACCCTCGCCGTAGCGGGGTACATCGCAGCCTTCGGCCTCGCCTTCAGCGGGAACGGGCCGTTCTGGATGCTGCCCCTCTTCGGGATCCCGAGCGGCCTTGTCATCATCGCCGCCTTCATCTTCACGCTGCAGCAACGGAACCATGTCACCTGGATGGCACCCCATTGGCTCCTCAGTGGCGCCTTGCTCGTGGCCAGCCTCGGCGCCACCATGGGCATCCTGATCGGCCTTGCTCACTCCGAGATCGTCGATGTCTTCCCCAACCCCGAAGGCATGGTCGGCGCCCACGCGGGTCCCATGGACATGTACCTAGCCCTGGC
>JBFGSX010000110.1:0-6332 GCA_041566495.1 Thermoplasmatota archaeon | reverse complement strand
TAAGCAGGTCCACGTGGAGCCTTGTACTGTTGTGCGCGAGCCAACGGGAAACCTCTTCGCTGTCCACCACTTCTTTTTCTTTTGTGCCCCGGCACAAGTCATCGCCTTGAAGGCACCCTCTTCCTTGTTTTGCCCCCGGCGCCTAGCTGCGCCGAGTGATCCTATGGTAGGACTATCGCGGTTCTGTCCGCACGGGAATCTGCGCATGTCGTGTTCCCAGTGCAAACAAGATACCGTGAGGGACGCCGAGGACCGCGCAGCGGTCAACCGTGCCCGCGGAGACGTCGGAAACATCGGTCGGATGGAGGATATCAACCTCCACTACCCGTGGCAAAGGGACGCTTTTGAGGCCTGGAAAGACCATGGCCGCATCGGCTTGGTCGCCCTTTCTTTGGGGTTGCCGGCGGGGGACCTGTTGTACGCTGTCATGGCGGACCAGGTCAACGCCAACCAATCCACCAACGTGCTGATCGCCTGCAGTCCCACTGAGCGTGACAACATCACGCAGGTGCTGACGCAACGATTCAACCTCGAGCCCACGGGACTCATGGACCACCACTTCCTAGAACCCCGCAGCGACGGGGTGCTGTTGGTGGCCGATCTTGAAGAACTGGGCACCGTGGATCTGGAGGATTGGGGCCGCTTTGCGAGCAATGGTCTGTTGATCTTGCTGGACTCGGATGGGGTGACGCCTGCCTTGGGAGAGAAACTCCTTGGGGCACCGTTCCGCAACCGGTTCTGCCTCAGCCGCCGACCTTCGGCCATTGACCTGCTCATCAGCAGGCCCTGGGTGAAGGCGTTCGGTCCGTTGCTGTACCGTTACACCGAGGAACAGGCCCGCGATATCGGGGTCCTGCCTCGCATCCAATACCGCCTCCACGTGGAGGTACTCAAGGCCGACAAGGATCGCCGTCCTGGCCCCGAGGGTCCATGGGACTCCGTGGACATCCCCACTCGACTACCCGCCGTCCGAGCAGGGCCGTTTGCAATGGGGCGTTCCAAGGATGCGGCCTCCCGGCGCGTCGCAGATCTGCCGGGCATGATCGTCATCCACGACGGTTCTCCGGTACGTGGCGCCAAGTCGACCATGAAGGTCGCCGATCTGCCCGATCGCTTCGAGGAAGCCCCTGCAGGGTACTTCCTGGCCGATCCGACTGCGGACCATCGCACGATTCTTCGTCTTGCCACCCTCGCGTGGCGGACCAAACAAGAACCCGGCCTCGTCGAAGACGCCGTGGTCCTACCCGTTCCCGGGGACCTTTGCCAGGTCCCACCGTGGAACGACAACTGGCGCCAGGCTGCATTGCAACTCGACCGCGTCGTCTCCGGCCTCCTCCTGGCAGAACGGCCCGGTGAGGCCATGGCGGCCGAAGACCTGGAGACCCTCATCGGGGTCGCCCTGGCACTGCGCGGCATCCCCGCCGAAGACCTGCACATGTTGACGCCTGTCGTCACCCGTGCAGCAGAAGCGGCGCACGATGGCTCCCCGGTCAGTCCCGAAGAGGTCCGTGCTGCGGCCCGTGCCCACGGCGGCCTCGCCGCCGCTTTGCTCGTCGCGGCCGAACTGGGCCCTCTCCATCTTCTGCGCATCGCCCACGCCCGCTTCACCCCGGGCATCCCCGATGTGCCTCACCCGAGCCTGTACGATGCCCGGCGCCACGTCTGGCGTGGCAAGGCGTTTGCTGCCCTGGCCGCTGCTGCCCGGGCCGATCTGGTGCTGGCGTGGGGTCGCTACCCTGAACTCCGTTTCGTCTTCCCCAGCAGCAGCCTCCTGGAGGCATGCACCAGGTACTGTGCCACGCACAAACTACAGGGGCCCCTCGATGGCCTCGACCTGAAATCCGTCCCCGACAAGACCGAGATCGCCAAGGGCGACCGCGAAGGCGCCATCAAGGTCATCCGGGAATGGAGCGACGCCCTCGGCCTGGCCGAAGAGCACGAACGGGAGTTCCTTGCGGACATGCACCGGCGGCAACCGGAAAGGGAACGCCGACGTGAAGGGGCTGCACTTCCAGACTGCCGTGTCACCAACAAAAACCGGGACATCGTCTCCGTGGAAGCCCGCGGCGCCCGCTTCCCCGCCACCAACATCAGCCCCGGCTGTGAAGTGGCGTTGGTGCCCGTGGGCGAACGCAACGAACTGGGCCGAGGCCTGGTGAGCAAGCTCGGCTACCGCTCGATGACCATCGAGTTCCCCGCCGGCGCTCCCTTCCATCTCCCTGACCGCGTGACGGTCAACCTGACGTTCGACGCCAAGGTCTTCGAAGCCTACTCCATGGCGTTGCAAGGCGCCCGCCGGGCGTTGAGCGCCAGCGAGCCCCATGACGATTCCCCAGACGGCCTCATCCGGGCCTGTCTTCTGGGGGAGACGTCACCTCCGACCAACTTGGCCCAGACGATGCCCGTGGACACCCTCACGGACAGTCAGCGGGAAGCCAACGAAGCCGTCCTCAGCGGTGGCCGCGTCAGACTCATCCATGGTCCACCGGGGACCGGCAAGACCCACACCCTGGTGCACCTGGCCATGGCGCTCACCCGCGCCGGCCACAGTGTCCTCGTGACGGCGGACAGCAATGCCGCCGTCGACAACATGGTCGTCGGTCTGCGCCGCGCCGGTGCTCCCGTCGTCCGTATCGGTCACGCTCCGAACCTGCGCGACGCCGCAGCGGAGCCTGCGCGCATCGATCCCGTGGATGCACCGGCCTTCGTGCGCTGGGCGGCTGATCAGGGCATCGTCGTGGCCACCACCAATTACGGTGCGTTCCGCTACGTCGACTCCAAGGGCTCCATGAGTCCGTTCATCTTCGACTACGTCATCCACGACGAGGCGGGCCAATCCACGGCCCCATCCAGTCTGGCCGCCGTCATGCGTGGCCGCCGCTTGGTCCTCGCCGGGGACCCCCTGCAGCTGCCTCCCACGGTGGTCTCGCTGGACGCCAAAGAGGCCGGCTTGGATGTGACGCTCTTCGAGCGCATCGAATCCCAGACCGGCAAGGATCGCACCTCGCTCCTGCGGACCCAGTTCCGCATGAAGGAAGAGATCGTCGCCTTCAGCAACAAGCGGTACTACGAGAACCAGATCGAGACGGCGAAGTCCGCAGCCGAGCAGGAGATCCTGGAGGACCTGCCCCCTGCCGCGTTCCAGCACGTCACCGGGCGTGAGAACCCCCGCCAACGCAACGGGTCGATCTCCAATGACTACGAGGCAGACTGCCTGCGTCATCTCGTGGAGAAGTACCGCACGGAGATCCGTGACCGTGGCTGGACCATGGCGGTGTTGACGCCATACCAGGCCCAACGTGAGACCTTCCGCCGCTTCCTTCCGGATGTGGAGATCAGCACCGTGGACGGTGCCCAAGGCCGCGAATGGGACGTCGTCTTCTATTCCTCCGTTCGCAGCAACCCGAGGCATCGCCTCGGTTTCCTGAGCGACGAACGTCGCCTCAACGTGGCCGTCACTCGGGCCCGCCGCCACTTCGTCCTCGTGGGTGACGAGCGGACCCTGCGCAGCCACGATGGCTTTGCCCAGTACATGGACGGCGCGACCAAGGTCCGCATGTTCTACCCCGAAAAGGATGGCACCATGGGCCCGCCTCCCAAGGGTGGCGCTGTTCCACCCCGCCAGGGTCGCTCCGGTGGCCGCGCCCAAGGCGGTCGCCAAGCCAACAAACCCGCGCAGGGCAACACGGCCCAAGCGGCTCCGCAAGGAGATGGTGCAGGAAAGAAGAAACGCCGCCGGCGTCGCCGCAAGGGCAACCGGGATGAGGAGCCCTCCGACGATGCTGCCCCATCACCTCAAGCGGTGCCTGAACCCGACGCGCCCACCAAGTCCAAGGCGCCCCGTGCACGCGGCAAGCCCAAGGCCTCCCCCCGTGCCGAGGATGCTGAGCAGGCGGCTGCTGATGCGGTGGCCAAACTGGACGGGCCGCGCCAATGCCGGGCCTTGACCAAGTCGGGCACGCGCTGCAAGAACAAGGCCAAGGATGGTCAGTTCTGCGCCCGTCACAGTTGAATGGACTTCACTCGGTCTTACGGGCCCGCTTCCAGCGGCGGGCTTGGCGCCCGAAAGTGACCACGACCAGCAGGATGCTCGGGATGGTCGCCAGATAGCCGAATGTCAGGCTGCGTGCTTCTTCCTCGATGAAGCGGACGGATGTGCTGACCCGGGCCGTGGTGCCGTTCTGGTCTTCGCCGGAATCTCCAGCGTAGTAGTTGTCGCTGTTGTCAAAGACGACATTGTAGGTGGTCACCCCGTCGGATTTGATGATGAACGAGTAGGTCCCGTTGACGTGCGTCTTGGAGATGGCCGCGTCGAAACTGAACGGCCGGCTCAGATCGATGCCTCCGCGGCTAAGGGATGCTGCCCATGCTCGTTCCATGATGTAGACGTCGATCTCACCGGAGAAGACCTCGATCTCATAGACGATGTCAGAGCCGGGCAAGGACGGGTGGACGGTGTCTTGGGAGACCTCCCCCGCGGCCAGGTTGTAGGCGCTGCTGGCCTCGCGGAACTCTAGGTTGTCTGGTGCGTAGTACACGGCGGCCATGAACGCCCCCAACAGGGACGTGCCGATGAGGAAGATGAGGCTCCGGTTCATGCGGGAAGTCTCCAGAAGCGGCGGTGGATCGTCGCGCCGACCGGTGCCAGCAAGATGCCAAGAGCCGCCATGATGGTCAGGAAGCGAAGAGCCGGATCGTACAGATGGAGATCATTGTCTGGCAATTCCATCGTGAAGAACTTGGTCATGAGGAAGATCGCTGCAAGGGCGGGGATGCCGCAGAATGTCACGAAGCCTACCATGGCGGGCGTGGTGTGCTGGAACCACGGGGCGTCTCGAGGGACGGGGTCTTTCTGGCCCCATTGGTCGATGATGCGTTGGCGGAACTGTGAGCGGTTGACGCTGACGGCGATGCCGGCGCCCAGAGCGGACCCGATGGCGTTGAAGTGCAAATCGCGCATGGTGTTCTCGTAGCCTCCTTGGTCGATGGTCTGGAATGCGGTCTTGCCAAGGAACTCGTAGAGCTCCACGGCGACACCCGCGGCGAGACCGGCCAGGACGCTGACGATCCACAAGGCGCTGGCACTCCATTCGAGGCCACGGCGGGTCTGGTACACTTCCAAGAGGTACGCGATGCCCATGGTGGACGCCCCGATGCCAAGGCCGTGGGTGAGGTGGTCCCACCAGTCGAAGTGGTGGTAGGCGCCATTGACGCCGTGCATACCCAATAGCCCCATGCGGTATGGGTCCGGGCTCCCCAGACTGCCGCCGACGTAATGACTCAGCAGCGCGGCGACGATGATGGATTGAATGTAATGGGGCAGACGCATGTCCGTGCGGTACAAGGCGTACACTGTGCTGCCTCCTAGCAGGATGCCGCTGAGTGCGTAGTTGCGCCACAGGTCGAAGCCGCGGATCTCGTTGAAGATCGCCAGCAAGGCGAAGCTGCCGATGCCGATGAGGAAAGGGGTCTGATGTTTCCAGTTCATGGGCCAAGCCAATTGTCGGATACGTTGCGGTTGCGGTCGTGCCAGAGGCGCATGCGGTCCTCGGTGGCGCAGGTCCGGCATAGGCCAAGCATCACCCAGCTGTCTTTGCCACAGGCGGGCCGGGCGCAGGCCTGGCACTGCATGCGGGGTTTGGAGCCGCACAGGTGGCACGCCGTCTGGGCAGTGCCGGGTTGTTGCGCCCACTCGCGCAGGGCTGCATTGGATTCGGGCACTTCGCTGCGGTCCTTTTGTAGGTCGTGGACGAGCTGCTTGGGGTCCGTCCGGCGATCGCGGCCGATGTCGAGGAGTCCGTCGTCACCGAGGAGGTCTACCACGGGACCTCCTTCAGCTTCAGCCAGTAGCCGATGCGGTTGACGGATAGGTGGAGTGCGGGCGTGCCGACGATGAGCGTCGTCAGGATGAGCCAGTGGCCAAAGAGTGCCTCCATCACCCAACCGGGGGGCAACAACAGACTCCCGGCGAGCATCCCTAGCAGTCCGAAGACCACGAAGTCGAGTTGGTCGAAGGGGAACCAGGGGGCGCCACGGGGGCGGCCACTGCGGCGCTTGGCGTAGGATTCGATGGCGTCGCCTGCGAGGGCGAAGAAGCCCACGGTGGCCCCGAAGAGGAAGATCGCCCACAGGGGGGCGTAGGTCACATCGCATTCCTGCCCGACCGGACAGTCCGCCAGTGGCCCGATCTCGCCTCCGGCGTAGCCGCCGTAGCCGAAGTCCCAGCCGCTGAGCCAAGATGGGTCGATGGCGACGGCCAATGCGGCCATGCCCATGGCGGCCAGGCCGCCGAACAGGGCACCACCAAAGAGTCCGCGCCAGGTCTTGCCATT
>JBFGSX010000109.1:0-6337 GCA_041566495.1 Thermoplasmatota archaeon | reverse complement strand
GACGTGGAGGGGTTCGACGGCGCCGTCCCCCCAATCGATGAATGCAGAGTGGCTGTCGCCGGCGTCAGGATCACTGATGGCTGCAGCGATCTCAACGAAGGACCGCGACGGCAGGCGGTGCATGTCTTGCCCGGCGTCCACGGAGGGCGCAGCGTTGCCTCCGTCGATCGAGATGAAGATCTGATGGGCGGCGCCTTGGCCAGCCATGGGCCCGCCGGGGTGGCAGTATCGGGGCTGGCATCGGCCGTTGAACTCCATGTAGCCGCTGATGGTGTAGTCGCCGCCGGCTTCGTACACGTGCATCGCCACCCGGGGCGATTCGCGCCCGCTGTTGGAGATCGGGACGGGATCCGAACCGTCACCGAAGTCGATCCAGCCCTCGTGGGCGTAGCCGTACTCGAACGGGGAGAGGTACGCGTAGCCATACACGGGTTGGCCGACCTCCGGGGGCGCCCACTGCATGGTCCCCAATTGTAGTTGATAGTCGCTGTAGGCCGAGACGGCCGGCACCGTCATGGAGGCCGCCAGGGCGACGGCCACAAGGAAGGTCATACGGTTTGCCTGTTGACGCCAGGTGCGTTGCGGCATACCGGACAATGTGCTGACGCACTATTTGACAAGCGCACGGACTCCCCCTAGCGGGACATGGGCGTCGGGGATGACTTCTTGGCGCCGGGCTGAGGGTCGTCGTCGGCATTGGACAAACTCAAAGGGCAGCCGCATCTGGCTGGCGTGTGGCAGGCATCGTCGCATCATTCATCCTCCCCGGCTACCCGCACCCCCTGTTGATCCCGGAAGCCAATGCTGGCTACCAACGCATCAGGGACGCTTACGCCGAGGTCCGCGAGCAGATCGACGCCTTGCAGCCGGACCTGATCCTGTTGTATTCGACCCAATGGCTCTCCGTCATCGGCCACCAAGTGCAGGCCAATCCGTCTCCAAAGTGGGTGCACGTGGACCAAGAATGGCATGAACTGGGCAGCATCCCCTACGAGTTCCGCATCGACGCCGACTACGCCGAGGCGTACGTCCAAGCTGGCCAAGCCCGGGGTCTCGAGATGCGCACCGTCGCCTACGACGGCTTCCCCATCGACACTGGCAGCATCGTCGCTTTGAAACTCCTCAACCCTGACAATGCCTACCCTGCCAGCATCGTCAGCTGCAACATGTACGCCGACCGCGCCGAGACCATCGTGCTCGGCAAAGCGGCCGCGGACGCCATCGAGGCCTCCGGCAAGCGCGTCGTCGCCATCGCCGTCACGGCCCTCAGCAACCGGGTCCACACCGCGCGAGTCCCCTTTGCGGAGGACCGAATCCATTCCGCCAAGGACGACGAATGGAACCGCAAGTACCTGGAGATCTTGGAAGGCGGACGCCTGGAAGACGCTGCGCAATTGGCTCGCACATTCAGTGACCAAGCCGGCGGCGACCAACGCATGAAGGCCGTATGGTGGCTCAACGCAGTCAACGGCCAACACAATCATTTCGAAGGCGCCATCCATGCCTACGAAGCGCTCTACGGCACCGGGGGCGCCGTCATCGGACTCACCCCCACGCAGAAATCCACAGCGGAAGCCGAGTTCGACGAAGACGACGCGGAGCACTACCTGGGCGACCGCAACGTCCTGGGTGGCGCCAACCTGTTCGAATCCGCCGATGGTGTCGACGTGGCTCGCAGCGGCATCGAACTGGACGCCGTGCGCCGTCAGCAGATGGCGGCCCCCGCCGTGGCGACATCATCAGGCGTCGTCCAGGCAAGTGCCGCCCCCAAGCCCGTCGGCGCCTATCCTCACGCCCGCCGGGTCGGAGACATGCTCTACCTAAGCGGCCTGGGACCCCGCAATCCGGAGGACAACAGTGTCCCCGGCGGTCCCGTCTGGGACGAGGTGGGGGTCAAGCAAGAGTACGACGTACGGGCACAGACCGAACAGGTCGTGGCCAACATGAAAGCGGTGCTGGCCGCCAGCGGGGCCACCATCGACGACGTCGTAGACTGCACCTGCTACCTTATTGACATGCAACGGGATTTCGCTGGCTTCAACGAAGTCTACGCCAAGCACTTCGGGGACGTCCAAGCGACCCGTACGACCCTCGAGATCAATCGGCTCCCTACGCCCATCGCTGTAGAGTTCAAGGTCATCGCCAAGGCACCGGAGACTCCATGACGTTCCTGATCGACATCTCGCCCCGCGTCACGCCAGACATCGACAACTGGCCCGGGGACACGCCGTTTTCCATGCGCAAAGTGGCCACCATCGAAGGGGACGGCATCGACATCGGCACCATCGAGACGAGCCTCCACGTGGGCGCCCACACCGACGCTCCCCGCCACTACCACGCCGACGGAGACACCATCGACGAAGTGGGCCTTGACGCCTACTACGGACGCTGCGAAGTCATCGAGGTCAACGCCCGTCGTGGTGAACGCTTTGGCATCGATGACATCGCCAAGATGCCCGACGCTCCCCGCGTCTTGTTCAAGACCGGCACCTTCCCGGACCCCACCGCGTGGAACACCGACTTCGCGGCGCCCTCCCCGGAACTCATTGATGCCCTCGGGGACGCCGGCTGCAAACTCGTCGGCTTCGACACCCCCTCGACGGACCTCTTTGAATCGAAGGGGCTCGAAAGCCATCAAGCCTTGCTAAAGTGGGGCATGGCGAACCTCGAAGGCCTGGTCTTGTCCCACGTGGAACCCGGCGCGTACACGCTCTCAGCCTTCCCGCTGCGCATCGCGGGCGCCGACGCTAGCCCTGTCCGGGCCGTGTTGATCCGCGACTGACGCCACAACGGACCGCAAAGTCCATCCAGTTGAGATGAATGGATGTCTTTGGCCCCGAGGAGACTCGGGACCTGAGGCATCCAGATGTCCACCAAACACAGCGGAAAGGCCAGCACCATGAACCAGACGACCAAGTCCACGGTCGGCAAGGCCAACCCCGCCCCCGCGCCAGCCCCCAAGGCTGCCGCCAAGCCCCGCAAGTGATCCGTCACTGAGGGTTGAACACCCGCAAGGGTGCCCCGCGCCAAGGAGACTTGGCGCATCCACCTTCTTCTTCCCTTCTTTGCAGCCTGCGCTCACAGCCAACGGCGGACCCGGGCCCGATAGATGTCGTATTCCGGAAAATGGGCGGCCAGGTACGCTTCTTCTCGCTTGATGACGAACTGGGTCAGCAACCACCCGGACACCGGCACCAACGCCAACGGGAGCCACCAACCCCACCACAACGGCACCCCCGCTTGCAACAGCAGAAAACTGAGGTAGATCGGGTTCCGGGTGAACTGGTACGGCCCATCGGTCACCAACTTCGTGGGGTCATGCCACGGTTCAGCCGGGGTGCCGGCCTGGGCCATGCGCACCAGGGGCCAAGCCAATAATGCGACCCCCAGGGCGCTCACGATCGCAGCGGTCGCCTGCACCCCACCGCCCTCGGCGTCTGGGACGTAGCCCAGAGCATGGCCAAGGACCCCGGCGCCGAGACCAGGGAGGAGCAGAATGGCGGGAGGGTAACGGATGGGGCCCACGAACCCAGGAGGCATGTTCGGCACCAAGACCTTGTGGATGGTTTCCACCGTTCACGAGACTCCCCTAATACTCCCAAGGACACACTCCAAGCCATGGGACACAATGAATGGTGGGCTCGGTATGGGGATGATGAGAACCACATCACCATCTACCAGATGCACCAGCAATACCTCTGAAGCGAACGGTCTTAGAGGCGCGACCACGCTGGCTGCGCCATGGACAACTTGCACGCTCTCGTCTGCGGAGCCAGTGGCGGCATCGGACGCGCCACGGCGCTGGCATTGGCGGCCAAAGGCTACCGGGTCAGTGCCTTGGCCCGCAGTGGCGACAAGCTCGCGGCTCTTCTGGACGAGCTGAAAGCGGCCGGCGCCCCGGAAGCGTTCGCGATCGTGGCCGATCTAGACCACCGGGACGCTCTCGTGCAAGTCGTCGGCGACCACGTCAAGCGCCACGGCGACGTCCACATCCTCGTCAACAACACTGGCGGGCCTCCTGCTGGTCGCTTGTTGGACACGGACAACGACGAAGCCTTCCTGGTGCCCTTCGGGCGCCACGTGCTCGCCTCCCAGCGCCTCGTGCGCCTGCTACTGCCAGGCATGGAGAAGGCCGGCTATGGGCGCATCATCAACGTCATCAGCACCAGCGTCCGGGAACCGATCCCGAACCTGGGCGTCAGCAACACCATCCGCGCCGCCATGGCGGGTTGGGCCAAGACCCTGAGTCGGGAACTGCCCCCGGGCGTCACCATCAATTCCGTGTTGCCTGGCTTCACGGACACACCTCGCCTTGGCGCCATCAAAGCAGCCAACGCCAAGAGCCAAGGCAAGAGCGAAGACGCGGTCCATGACGCTTGGATCAACGCCACACCCGAAGGACGTCTCGGCAAACCCGAAGAATTGGGTGCCACCATCGCGTTCTTGGCAAGCCCTGAGGCGGCCTTCATCCGCGGCGTCTCCTTGGCGGTGGACGGCGGTCGCTTGCAGAGTATCTAGGCCTGGATCCAGACCACGCCGTCGCGCACTTCCGTGGCGAACAACTCCAATTGGCCAGCCCAGCCATCCCCTTCCCGGGGTTCGCCACTGTCCAAGTTGAAGTGTGCATCATGCACCGGGCAGACGAGGCAACCCGCCTCGACGTGGCCCTCCTGCAGTGGCGCGAATTTGTGGGGGCATAGGGGCTCGGTGGCGGTCACGCTGTCTCCTCGGCGGACCAAGACGAATTGCTGCGTGCCGACGCGGTGCAATGCAGGGGAATCCTCGCTCAGCTCCTCCAATGCCACCACTTCTAGCCACTCCACAGTGTTCGACGGGGCGGGCGCTTGATAGCCCTGCTCGTTCATGCCTGCGCGGGGGTCCTGCTGCTGGTGCCGTGCTGCCACCGGGCCATGGGGATCATGATGGCAAAATACGCGCACCATGCGGGTGCTTGGGCAAGGAATGTCCACGCAGTCCCTTCATGGAGTGGCAGCACGGCCCACAAGGTGAGCAAGTATGCTGCCATGGGTGGGATGCCCAGGACGCCGCCTTGGGCGGCTTTTGCGCTGAAGGATGCTCCCTGGGCCATGCCGAGGATCCACAACGTGACGAGGAATGTTCCTGGCAGCACCGCCCATGCGGCGCTCAGGCCAGGCATCATGCTGCGCAACCAACCCACCAGCAGGACCACGCCAGCGCCGGACAAGAACCGCAAAGCGATCTCCCGGCTGGTCAATCCCATGGCGGGGGCATGGGCTTGGACATCTGGGAGTCGTTCCTTGAGGAACGTTGCGCCCAGGATCGCCGACAATAGCAGGCTCGCGGGCATCCAGATGGCTGACAAGCGGGGTGGCGTCAAGGCGCTCAGGCCCAGCGTTCCAGCGGTGAACACCAAAACGAACGTCACGACGCCAAGGGCCAGGCGTAGGGGCAATGGGTTGCCCCTTGTCAATTTGAGGCTGTAGAAGTACGCCGGCATGGCCACGAGGGCAGCAAAGAGACTCTGGCCTGCCGTGATGGCTTGGTGGCCTACCACGACGTTGCCGGCTTCGAGACTCAGGAAGATCAAGGCCGCAGAGGAGGTGATGGGGGCTGTGGCCAGCAAGCCGCCGAGGGTGCCCCCGAGACGCCCGGCAAGCCAGGTGATCGCCACGACGGCGATACCGGCCACGCCAGCGCTCCACAACAGGGTCCCCTCCATGGATGGTCTTCGAACGGGCGGCCTATATCACTCCTGTGGTTGGACAGATGTGTACATTATGGTGGTCGTCTGGCCTTGGCAGGCCGGCGGCAGGCGAGCTCAGGCGAAGCTGGCCTTCCTCTTCCCCCGGAACGCCTTGACACCCTCTGCAAAGTCAGCGGTGCCGCCCGCTGCTGCGATGAGGCCCCGTTCCAAGTCCAAGTGGGATTCTAGGTCATTGGTGTGTTGGGCATCCAGCAATCGCTTGGCGGATTCGCGGCTGTGGAATGCCCAGGCACCCCACTTCTTGGCCAACGCGATGGAGCGCGTCATGAGTTCGTCGGCGGGGACGATCTCGTCCAGGAGGCCGGTGCGGTGGGCTTCGTCGGCGCCCATGACTTCGTTGTTGAACAAGAACTGGCGAGTGCGTTGAGTGCCGATGAGTCGAGGCATGAACCAGGTGCTGCCCCCATCGGGGCTGGCACCCAGTCCGAAGTATCCTGCGGCGAAGCGAGCATCGGGGCTACCGATGCGGCTGTCTGCGACCAGGGCAAGGCCGAGGCCACCTCCGGCAGCGACGCCATTCACGGCAGCGATGAGGGGTTTGCCGCATTGGTGCAACATCACCATCAATGGGTGCAAGCCCGCCGTGGCGTC
>JBFGSX010000108.1:0-6360 GCA_041566495.1 Thermoplasmatota archaeon | reverse complement strand
GCTCGGGCATGTCTTGGGTGCCTGGGAAGCTGCCGCCTGCGCCGACGTTGACCATCTCATCGGATCCGAAGCGGCCGACAGGGAAGTCACAGCCTGGGATCTCCGGGAAGAAGATGCCCATGTGGACTTCGGCGGTAGGGAGACCGCTGCCCAGGGGTTGTGCGATCTGAATCGTGTACCCAACGGCGGGCAGGATACTGAAGTTGCCTGCCACGAGGGTCTTGCTGAAGCCGGTGAGGTCGGTCTCGAAACCGAGGTTCTCGCGGTTCTGAACCTTCGTGATGACGGTCTTGCCGTCGGCGTCGACGGCGCCCGGGGGCAGGTCGACGTTCATGTCGGGTTCGGTCGGGTCGTCGCCACTCTGGGTGGCGCATCCACTGAGGACCACTGCCATCATCATGGCCACGGTCAGCATACGCTGCATAGGACTCGAGGCAGCCCCGCCCTTCTTGGCCCTTGCGGCAGTCGCGCCGCCCCTGTTGGCCTTAGGCCGCTTCTTCGTCCGCCTTGACGGGGACGTCGAAGTACGTGGCCTGTTCGGCTTCGAGGGTGCTCAGGTGCAACCGCACGGAGTCCAGGTCGATCTGGATGGGGGCGACGACGGGGCTCGGGAGGTAGCCGTTGCCGAAGCTGCTCACAGTGAGGCCCAGTTCGTGGCCAGGTTCCAGGGCGGCAGAGAAGTACTGCAGCGGGATCTGGATGTCGATGGCGACCCCGGGGATCACGGGTTCGCCGCCCCGGTTGGGGGCGTGGCGCAGTTCCGTGATACCGTAGCTGAGGCCGAAGCTCTCACCGTCAGTGCGGTCCCGCAGTTCGATGTAGATCTGGCCGCCGGGGCCGGTGGGGACGACCCGCATGCTCAGGTGGCTCAGGCCAGCGAGGATGGTCTCGCTGTCAGCGTCGAGGACACCCAGGTTCCATTGCAGGGTGTTGGCTTGGCCCATGACAGCGACGCCGGATTCGCCCACGAGGGGCAGTTCCAGGATGCTGGCGTTGCTGGGCTGGAGGCTGTCGTCGACGCGCCAGCGGCCATCCTGTTGTTGGACTTCCACGTGCAGGTCAGGCTGGGGGCCACTTTCCATGAGGTAGTGGTCGAACCACTCCAGCAGGTCTTGGGCCCAGTCGTAGCGGATGGAGTTGGTGGGGAAGGCGGCACCGTGTTCGCTGACGCGGTCAGGGTAGTTGTGCTGCCATTGCCCGTACAGGCCCTTGGTGTCGAGGCCCTTCTCGATCATCTTCTGGTGGGCGATCCAACCAGCGTGGGGGTCGACGTTGTTGTCGAGCAGGCCATGGATCATGTACACGCTGCCGTCGTAGTTCTCCAGCACGCGCTCGACGAAGTTGCGTTCGTTCCAGTAGGTGCCATCGGCGCCGATGACGTCGTCACCACTGAGGTAGGCAGCGCCACCCCAGCCACCGGCGGTGAGCCAGTCGGGGCAGGTGGCACGGTGCTGGACGGCCTTGGCGGGGTTGGGGCCGGGGACGCCGAAGGTGCCGTAGATGACGTTGTGGAAGGTGAGGATGCGGCTCTCGGAGGCGCCGTTCCAGGTCACGAGGTCTTGCAGGCCGGAGAGGCCACTGATGGGGACGATGGTCTTCAGGGCGGAGTCGGGGCCGGCGTGGGCGGCGGCCATCCAGGGGGTGCTGCCGTCGTAGGAGCGGCCGATGAGGCCGACGTTGCCGTTGCTCCAGCCCTGGGATCCGAGCCATTCCACGGCTTGGTGGACGCCGAGTTGCTCGGCGAGGCCGAACATGTCGAAGCAGTGGTTGCTCTTGCCGCTGCCGAGGACGCTGATCTGGGCGACGGCGTAGCCCTGGGGCACGAAGTTGCTGATCAGGAACTCGCCCAGGCGGCCACTGCCGCGGGCGTCGGCGTCCACGTCGGACTCGGTGTAGTAAGGACCGGCGTCGGCGATGACGGGGACCTTGCAGTTGTCGATGCCGCGCTTGGCGACGATCTCGGGGGCGCCGGTCGTGGCATTGAAGGTGAAGAAGACGTCACGGGAGATGTCGCTGAAGTCACAGCCCGGAAGGTCAGGCATGAAGAGACCCAGGTGGACACGGGGCGGGTCGGTGGGGTCGATGGCGGCGCCGCCTTCCGTGGCGGGCAGGTCGATGTCCACGAACACACTGATCGGCTCAAGGATGTCAAAGAGGGGCTCGGCCAGGGTGTGGCTCCAATTGTCGGTCAGGTTGAAGGGCAACTGGGCGCGGTCGGCGAGCTTGGTGATGCCGGCGGTGGCCGGTTCGGTGACGGGTTCGTCAGTGGGACCGGAGCTGGCGCAACCGGCCAACACGGTCAGGGTCATGACGGACGCCAGCAGGAGTGCTTTCGCGTGCATGCTGCGCCCATGCCCGCGACCGGTATTTGGCCGTTGTCGGGAAGCTGCGACGCAAGTCGGGGCCGGGCCCGGGGAATAACAGGAGTAAGGGACCCCGAGTCTGCCGCAACGGCATTATATGGCCCCTTAGTCGCCGCACCTATCACGGTGACCGTCATGTCCGAGGGAACCCTATCGCCGATGGAGCAGAAGGATCAGCTCCAGCAGAAGGCGAACATGCTACGCAAGGAACGCGACCGCTTGAACGACGAGGCTCGTGGGCACGCTGAAGAGCGCGACCACTACAACGCCGAAGTCAGGGAATTGGTCAACAAGGCCAACGACCACAAGAAGCGTCGCGATGAACTCAACGAATCCGTCCGCCGCCAGAAGGAAGTGCGCGACGAGGCCAACGTCATCGCAGACGAAGCCGGCAAGAAGGCCGACGACCTGCGCAAGGAACGCATGCCCGAAGGAGGCGCCATGGTCAATGTGGCCCGCCTCAAGAAGGAAGCGCGCCAGCTGGAATACCAGCAGATGACGACCGTCTTGACGCCCACCAAGGAGCGCGCCCTCGTCGAGCGCCTCCAAGACATCGGCAAGCTGCTTCGCGAGAAGGACAAGGCCCTCAAGGCCGACCCCGAACTCAAGGCCACCCTCGAGAAGGCTGAACTCCTGAAGGAGAAGGCCGAGAAGGAACACTCCAAGGTCGCCGACCTGGCCGAGAAGGCCCAGGGCGAGCACGACGCGATGATCAAGCTCTACAAGGAGTCCGACAAGCTTCGCAAGACGGCTGACAAGCTGCAAGAGAAGTTCGTCATCTCCAAGATGGAAGCGGACAAGATCCACAAGGCGTACATCGAGTACGTCAACCAGATCCACGAGATCGAGGACAGCCTCGGTGGCGGCCACGGCCGCGCCAGCGCGGGTGACCAGAAGCGCGCCGAAGCGGCCGCTGACGAGGTCTATGAGCGCTTCAAGAAGGGTGAGAAGCTGTCCACTGAGGACCTTCTAACCCTCCAAAAGGCCGGTCTGCTGTAAGCCGACCCGACCATCCTTTCCCCCCTCTCTTTCCATTTTGCTCTGTTGTGTGGCCATCGCCCACGACTGAAACCCTAAACATGGGAGCCTCGTCGAACCATCCATGAGCGGATGCGACAAGTGCAGTGAACCTGCAGTGACGTTCATCCGCTATTCCGGCCAGCACCTGTGCGCTGAGCACTTTGTGCGCTTCTTCGAGCGACGGGCCAAGCTCAATGTGGCCGAGCAAGGAAGGTTGCCTCACGGCACCATCGCCGTCGCCCTC
Organism: Thermoplasmatota archaeon; assembly: GCA_041566495.1. Classification (GTDB taxonomy): domain Archaea; phylum Thermoplasmatota; class E2; order JACPAO01; family JAHFTW01; genus JBFGSX01. The sequence goes on along the minus strand of JBFGSX010000108.1, from coordinate 2,733 downwards.
TCCGGGGGCAAGGACAGTGTGGCGGTGCTGCACTTCTTGCGCAAATTGAGCAAGCCCAACCCGAACGTGCGCCTGGTCGCGATCAGCATCGACGAAGGCATCGCCGGCTACCGAGAAGCGGCCCTGGAGATCGCCGGCGACGTGACGTCTGAGCGGGACATCGAGTGGCACGTGGTCAAGACAGAGGACCTGGCCGGTTACACCATCGACGCCTACGCCAGCGGCGAAGCAGGCCCCGACGGGGACGCGGCCAAGACCCTGCGAGTACTGCCACCTGGGGGCAAGACCCGAGCGGCCTGCGGGCCATGCGGTGTGTTCCGCCGGCAGGGCCTGAACCAAGAGGCGGTGCGCCTCGGCGCGGTGGCCATCGCCACGGGCCACAACCTCGATGACATGGCCCAGACCGTCTTGATGAACAGCCTCCAAGGCGACGTGGATCGGTTGGCGCGACTCGCACCCCACACGGAACCCCAAGACGGCATGGTGCCCCGCCTGCTGCCCTTCGTCAATATCCCCGAGAAGGAAGTCTTGCTGTACTGCCTTCTGGAGGGACTTCCCATCCATGATGAGGCCGAGTGCCCCTACGCGGCGCGAGCCAACCGATTTGCGATGCGCGACATCTTGCTGGGCCTAGAAGACAAACAGCCTGGCACCCGTCATGGGCTTCTGAAGTTCCAGCAGCGCCTGAAGGAGCGCTTGCCCGCCGACGCCGGTGGGAACCTATCGGCGTGTAGTGAGTGCGGCGCCCCGACGAGCGGCACCATTTGCCGTCCGTGCCTTTGGCACGCCTGATTCTCAGTCGCGGGGGTTGGGGACCACGAGGACCGGACACTTGGCGCGGCGCAGTACTTCTTGTGAGACGCTGCCTAGGAAGAACCGGGCAGCACCCGAGCGCTGGTGCGACCCGACGACGATCATGCGAGCGTCGGGACTGGATTCAAGGATCAGAGTGGCGGCGTCCGCTGGCTCGACGCGGCCTTTGGCCTCGACGCCATCGGCGCGGGCGACGGCCAACCACTCTTCGCTGAGGCGCCGGGCGTGGGCGATAGCGTCGCGTTCCCGGGATTCGGGAGTCTCACCAGGCGCCGGGTTACCAGCCAAGCCCAGACTCGTGGATTCGACGGGCAACGCATGGACGAGGACGACCGATGCGCCAATATCCTTGGCTAGAGCGAGACCTGCTTGGAAGGAAGAGCGGCCTTCGTCTGTCAGGTCGGTACCGATGACAATGTGATGCACGGCCCCACATGGGCATGAACCCCTTCTAACTTCGCCCGTTCGTCATCCAAGTTTGACGTCCGTGATGATGCCGGTCATCTGGTTCACGCGGTAACCCTGGCCAAAGCCTGCACCGTCAACGACCCCGGGGCCGGCGCCATCTGAGAAGTTGGCCGCCACTTCTTGGGCGCTGCCGAAGACGCACATGCCAAACAAGACGCCGGGTTCACACCAGATGCTGTCCATGGTGGCGTTGGAGACGCCGGCATGCCATGCGGCGATGGCTTCCAGGGAGACCACGTCCCCTTGGATGATCGCCACGTCGCCGCTCAGGGAGGCGGTCTTGGCGTCCACCAATGTGGGCCGGCCGTCTGTGTAGGCGCGAACGGAGCTGTCCAGCAAACGCTCCCCGTCGGCATCGTACATGTCGATACCCCACCATTCGCCCCCTGGCAGGGGTGTGTGGACGAAGGAGCGGAGCTGGGCTCCTTGGTATTGAGCCAGGTACGCGGCACCGACGGGATGGGCCTCGATGGCTGCGATCGCCTCGTCTAGGGTGAGCACGAATCCCCCGGGGCGTTGCGCATGGACTTCCTGCAAGGGCACGACCGCCAGGGGTTCCGTCCGGCCAGGCTCAGAGGCTGGGAGTGCAAGGCCGGAACCAGCGGTGAACGCCACCCGCTCGAGCGTGACGAACCATTCGCCGTCAGCGGAGGCTTGTTCGAACCGGAGGGGCAGGGAATTCTCATCGAAGGTGGTGCGCCAGCCACCGTAGCCGGTCGCGGCTTCACCGTCGATGGTCCCGGGACCGACCGTCAGAACGCCGGCGCAATCCTGTTGGTCCCACGTGACTCTCATGGCCATCAGGTCTGCGGTTCCTGCACGGAAGGGGTGCACCCGAGCCTCGACGTCCCAGCTTTTGTCTTTGTTGAGCCCCCAAGCCCATTGGGCCCCCATCAGCATGGGCAGGTCAGCTTGGTCCAGGCGTCGCCATTGGACACTGCCGGAGTTCATGGCCACGGAGCTCAGAGACCCGTCTTCATCGAGGACTTCCGTAGCGAATGGGCCGGCATCGTCCCGGCGGTACGTGATGGTCGGTTCCGAGACGGGCCCGTTGACGTCCACGAAGATCGTGGCGGATCGCGCCGGCGAGTCGGGTGTGAAGAAGTCGTCCCCAGCCATCCAAGAATCCGTGGCGGCACGGATCGTCGGCGTGAAGATCTCGCTGCGCAACTGCCCTGACCAGGAGTAGACTGCCGAATCATTGATCACAGGGGGTGCCAAGGGCTCACAGGAACTGCCGCCGGAGTCGCCAAGGCATCCTGATAGGGGTAGCAATAGGACGACGATGAGGAGACGCACGCCCCGATATCCATCGCAGATAGGAATAGAGTTGCGGCGCCAATCTGCGGTCGCATGGTCGATCAGACCCCGGCCCCGCCGAAGCGGGGACCGGAGTCCATCGCAAATGTTGGAGGAAAAACGAGGTAGAGGGTGGGAGGGACCGGGGAGCGG
>JBFGSX010000107.1:0-6365 GCA_041566495.1 Thermoplasmatota archaeon | reverse complement strand
TGACCGCGATCATGAAGACGGTGTAGGCGAGGCTGAAGCCGGTGCTGTCGAGTCCAGCAAGGGATGTCCACACGATGAGACCGGTGGCGGTGCCTGCTTGCACAGGGACCTTGCGGAAGCCGGCGTCGAGGGCGGCGCCGAGCCCAAGGAGTCCCAAGAGGATGGAATCGGTCAGCAATCCGATGCCAGTGGCTGCTTGGTAGGTCTCGAAGTGGTGGGCGACGAAGACCGCGAAGGCGGCGATGGCGACGCCTCCTGCGGCGATGACTTGTGCAAAGCCGGTGAGTTTCTGCTTGGCCGCCATGACGATGCCGGCGCCCCAGAGCGCCAGACCGAAGAGGGCCCCCAGCACGACTTGGGCGGCGAGTCCGATCCAACCCCGTTCGACGGCGAGTTGGAAGAAGAACACGACAGCGATGACCAGTAGGGTGATGCCAGCCATGGCCAACCAGCGGCCACCGATGCGGGATTCAAGGGCGGCTTTGTCGGCATCCAAGTGCCACGCGGTGGGTTTTGCGGGGCGGGGCGGCGTGGGGGGCGGTTGGACGGGTGTGACGGGCTGCCACGACTTGAGTCGCTCGACCTCTCGTTCGAGCGCCTCGACCCGTGCCCGCAGATCATCGTCCATGACCTGGGAGCTGGCAGGGGCCCCAAAAGCACGCCGGCACGACGCGGGAGTCCACTAGCGGTCACTGACCAGACCGTTTTATCGAGGTCTGCGCATTTTGAGGCATGGGTTCCCCCGTGATCCACTTCGAGATCCATGCTTCTGACCGGCCAGCAGTGGCCAAGTTCTACGAGGAGGTCTTCGGCTGGAACCACGTTTCGGCTCCCGGGATGCCGTACACCTTGTTGGGGCCCACCGGGGAAGACCCTGGCAGTGGCGAGGCGCCAACCGAGGGCATTGGAGGCGGCATGATGGACCGCAACGGCTCGGCACCTGAGGACGGGGCTCCTGTCAACGGATTTGTCTGCATCATCCAGACGGATGACTTGGACGGCACCTACGATCGTGTACTGAAGCACGGTGGCCGCATCGCAGTCGAGCGCCAAGACATCGAGGGCGTCGGCCGAGGATTCTACTTCAAGGACCCCGACGGCAACCTCGCGGGCGTCATGCAGCCGGCCTAATCGACGGCGCCGACGCCTTCCATGGACCAGAACGCGATGCTGCTCTTGGTGCCACTGACCCCGGGGATGCCTCGGATGTTCTCGATGATGAGGCGCCCGATGGCATCCATGTCCTTGGCGACGACCTCGACCAGGAAGTCGTGCTCGCCGGTCACCACGTGCACCTTCTCCACGCCGGGGAGTGCGGCGATGGCGCTGGCCACTTCGCGCTGGTCACCAGCATCGGCATGCCATTGCACGAACAGGAAAGCCCGCAAGGGTTTGCCCAGTGCAGCGGGGTCGACACGGGTGGTGGTGCCCAAGAGGACCCCATCCGTCTGCAGGCGCTTCAGGCGTTCATGGGCAGTGGCTCGGCTGACGTCTGCGATACGGGCCAGTTCTGCCACGGGGAGCCGCGCATCGCCTTTCAGCGCCGCCAGGATCTTCTTGTCGACGGAATCCATGACAAATCCGACACTCTGTCAAGCCATGTAGCCGTTTGGCCACCCAGACCCGACAGTTTGACGGCCTGGCCCCGACAAGCCTGATAGCAGACGGCCCTGTTCTTGTCGTATGGTCGGACCCAACCCCCAACACCCTGCTCAGCCCTTCGGCGCCGTCAACCCACCGGTTGTCCGCAGCAGCACGTTCGTCTTCCCAGACGCCGCCACGGGTGCCGCTCGCTTCGCAGGCGAACCGGGTCTGATCTACTCCCGCCTGGGCAACCCTACCGTGCGTGCCCTCGAAGAGCACATCGCCGCCCTCGAAGGAGCCGAGGACGCAGTGTGCCTTGCCAGCGGCATGGCCGCTATCCACGCGACCCTGATGGGCCACCTGAAGCCAGGTGCCCGCTTGGTCGTGGATGACTGCATCTACGGTTGCACCCACAGCCTCATCGAGCAACTTGCCGGATGGGGCGTCGAGGTCACCTGGGTCGACTCCACCCGACCTGACGAACTCCGTGCCGCCATCGGTGCAGGCGTCGACATGGTGTTCTTGGAGACCCCCATGAACCCCACGACCCGGATGGTGGATCTGGAAGAAGCCGCGGAGTGGACCCACGCCGCAGGCGGCCTCCTGGTGGTCGACAACACCTTCGCCACCCCCATCGGCCAGAACCCCGTCAAGCTGGGCGCCGACATCATCGTCCATTCCCTCACCAAGGCCATCAATGGCCACAGCGACTTGCTGGGCGGCGCGGTCGTCGGCCCGTCCGAACTGCTTGGTCCCGTACGCCTCTGGCAGAAGGATGCCGGGGGCATCATGGACGCCGAGACCGCATACCAATGCCTGCGGGGCGCCCGCACCCTGAAGGTGCGCGTGGAAGCCATGAACCAGAACGCCCAGCTTCTGGCAATGACCTTGGAAGCCAACGGCCACAAGGTGCGCCACCCGTCCCTCCCGAGCCACCCGGATCACGCCATCGCGCAGAAGCAGATGCCTGGGGGTTGCTGCATCCTGACCATCGACGTCGGCACGCCGGAAGCGGCCATGGCGTTCGTGGATCGCTTGCAGATCTTCCAGAACGCCGTCAGCCTTGGCGGCTTCGAAAGCCTGGCCAGCCACCCGGCCAGCACGACCCATGCTTGCCTTGGGCCCGACGCCCAAGCACGCGCCGGCATCACGCCTGGCCTGGTGCGCCTGAGCGTCGGCTTGGACGACTACGATGCCATGCTGGCGGACCTGCAGCAGGCGCTACCAGCGGTCGTCCCGGTCTAAGGATCAGAGTTCGCGCTGCATGTAGACAGCGCCCTTCAGTGGACTGAACGCGAAGCCATCCACGTCCCGGAAGCCCGCCTTGGTGTAGATGTGCCGGGCGGCTGACTGGGACTCCATGACGTCCAAGATGATGCGTTGGAAGCCCATGCTGCGTGCCTTGGCGATGACCGCGTCCACGAGGGCCTCACCGATTCCTTGGCCCCGGAATTCTTGGGGCACGTACATCCGCCTCATGTCGGCCGTGGTGGCATCAAAGCGTTGCAGCCCGACCGTGCCGACGGCTTCGTCGCCGATCCGGGCGACCATGAGGGCACCATCAGGAGCTTCGTAGCCAGCAGGCAATGCCCGCGCTTCCGTCGCGAGGTCTTGGGCCCCTAGGTCTTCTCGGTGTTCGTCCCAGTATTGGGCCCAGAGTTGGCGGACGCCATCGATGTCCTGCGCGTCCTCTACCATGATCTCTTGCGGCATACAGGGAACATCTGGCTCCATGTGCTTTTAGGCTCTCGCCCAAGGCCACCCTTCGTGACGGCAATGGTCCTGTTTGGGCGTCGTCAAATGCCGTCAAAGACGCAAGCGAAGGTACCGCACATCATTGCAGGGGGCCTCGTAGTCCGGTTCAAACGGCTCGAAACCCATGCTCTTGTAGAGCGCCGTCGCCGCTTCCATGGGCCCGCTCGTGTCCAAGACCATCTCCTTGAAGCCCTCATGACGGGCCTTGCCCACGATGCCATATGCGAGCGCTCGCCCCAGACCCTTGCCACGGTGTTCGGCGGGCACGAACATGCGCCGCATGCGGGCGCGACCTTCACCCCAAGGCTGGTAAGCGACGCACCCGACAAGGCCGTCATCGTCGGCGACCAACAATGCGCCATCGGCATAGGTCTGCCTGGCGATGACCCCTTCGGCTGCGACGTCTTGGTCGCCGAGCTCATAGGCGAACTCTTTGGCGTAGGCGGCGAACAAGGAGCGGAGGGCTTCGTCGTCGTCGGCAGTGGCGGGCCGGATGAGCACGATGGGGCGACCGAGGGGGCCCTTGAAACCTTGTCTTGCGAGGCTTGCGCGCCCAATCGCTTATCAATGCCTGCCGAAGGTGGAAGCCTATGCGTGTGTGGATCATGGCGACAGTCTTGCTGAGCGCCGTCCTGGCCGGGTGTGCCGGCGAGCCTGTGGAGAACAATGATGGCGACCGGATGGGGACGGATCCGGCCCCCGGCGGCAACGAGACCGTCGAGGTGGCCAACGTCACAAACGCGCCACCGATGGCAGCACTCAATGTCTCCATTGATGGCCTGATGGCCGTGTTCAACATCACCGTCACCGATGCGGACAACGACACGGTCAACTGGACGCTTGATGCCAACGGCAATGGCACCGTCGACCACAACGGCACCGAGTCGGCCCTGGTCAATGTGACCTACGCCGCAGGTGGCAACTACACCGCCCTCCTCAGCGTCACGGACGGCCAGAACGTGACCAACATCACGTTGCTCGTCATCGCCATCGCCCCGGAGCCGCTGCCTCCGGGTCAAGAGACCACGGTGACCTGGATCGCCGGCACCTTGGCACCGGGTTGCCTCGGGGACATCTTCGGCGTGCCGTTTGCCCAGGAGTTGGACGGCATCGCATACCAGTCCTTCGCCATCGAACCCCACACAATCGGCTACGACTACACCGCCACGGCCACCGCAGACCCCACCGGGGGCGGCGACGCCGGCCTAGCGTTCCTGGATGCCGACTGGGGTACCATCTCCAGTGACTTCGTCAGCCGCTCCGGTGCAGGCACGGTCCCCGAGGGCGCTGCGTATGGCCTCTTCTGGTCGTGCTACTACGTCCAGAACACGGGCACGTTCATCTCGACGCCACCCGCGTGAATCTGAGCAACCAACGCCTTTAACGGCGCAAGCAAGGTGGCATCGCCGTGGCCTTCGATCCCCACGACAATGTCTTCCTGCTCCCAGGCCCGGTCAAGATGCACCACCGTGTGCGTCAAGCCATGGCCGCCCCGGCGATGGCCCATCGCAGCCCCGAATTCTCGGCGGTCAACGAACGCCTCTTCGACGGTTTGCGCAAGCTCATGGGGACCCGCCACGTGGCGGTCCTGGCAGGCAGTGGGACCGCGGGCATGGACGCCGCCATCAGCAACCTCGTCCATTGGGGCGACCGCGCCGTCGGCTTGGAGAACGGCAAATTCGGGGAGCGCATGGGACAATTGGTCCAGCGCTACGCGGGCGACCATGGCATCGTCCTGAAGGCACCCTGGGGCCAGGGCTTCGACCTGGAAGCCGTGGAGGCCGCCCTGCAAGAAGGCGCTGAGGCCGTGGCGTTCACCCTCAACGAGACCAGCACCGGTGTGATGAACCAAGGGCCGGCCATCGCCAAATTGTGCCGCAAGTATGACGCCATCAGCATCGCAGACACCATCACTGCCACTGGCAGCGTTCCGGTGCCGATGGACGACTGGGGCTTGGATGTGAGCATCGTGGGAAGCCAGAAATGCATCGGCGGACCCAGCGGACTTTGCTTCGTGGGCGTCTCGGACCGAGCCTACGAGCGCCTCGATTCCCCCAGCCTCTATTTGGACATCAAGAAGCATGTGGACCGCGCTGAGAAGGACAACCAGACCCCGTTCACCGCGGCGGTCCCATTGCACTTGGCCTGCGTCGAGGCCCTCGACATGATGTTCGAAGAAGGCCTGGAAACACGCTTCGACCGGAGCCGGCGCCTGGCCAAGGCATGCCAAGCCGCCGCCGAGGCAGCGGGCCTTGAATTGGCTGCCGCCGACGATGTCCGCAGCGATACGGTCACCGCCATCCGCTACCCCGCAGGCATCAAGGACGCCGAGTTCCGCAACCTGTTGAAGGACCGCTTCGGAGTGGTGGTGGCAGGCGCCCAAGCCGAATGGAAGGGGGACGTGTTCCGCATCGGCCACATGGCCTCCACCACGTGGACGGAACTGGCAGCCGGGTGGGCGGCCATTGAAGCCGCCATGGGTCGACTGGGCCATGCCTTGCCCCCGGGCGCTGCAGTGGCGGCCATGGCCGAGCACGCATAATCTGAATCCTTCACCAATAATTCTAAGACGTATGACGGCGCACGGAACAGGTGTTCCGAAAAGCACAGCAGCCGACCAAGGACCCATTGCTCCCGACGGAGGGTTCTGGAGGCGCCTCGTCCACGGATTCGGACGAAGACGGAGCACCAGCATTCCAGTGGCGACAATGGCGCCCCAGCTATGGTATCGGCCTCGCTTTGCTCTTGGTCGCCGGTGACGCATTGCTGTACCCGGGCGAGTTCGGCTTGACGGCAGGCGCCAAGATCCTGTTGTGCGTCGGCGTGGCGTTGACCGCAGCGACGTTCTTCATGGCCTGGCGGCCCGTCCGCAACCCGTGGATCGTGCTTGGTGCCGCCACGCTGGCAGGCATCTTGGTCGCCATGGTCACCGGCGATTGGTTCGGCACCGGGGCGGAGGCACCCGCATGGCGCGATGTCATCGTCCCATCTCTGGATGTCTTGATCCTCGCCGGAGCCATGGTCAC
>JBFGSX010000106.1:0-6388 GCA_041566495.1 Thermoplasmatota archaeon | reverse complement strand
TCGCGGCGACGACGCCCGTGGCGCTGAGGAAGCGATAGCGCCGCTCTTGGCTGCCCGTGAGTAAGAGCAACGGTAACAGCAGGGCGAACACTGCTCGAGAGAACGGCCCGTAGATGAGGAAAGCGAACGCCGGGGTGGTGCTTGTGAAGAAGCCATGCCACGCGTAGATTCCTGCGAAGGACAGCAGCGCGCCCCCCAGTGCGAGACTGCGATATGCTCCGGTGGCGTAGAAACTGCGCAGTGCCAGGAAACCCAGTGCCACGGTGACCAATGTCGCCAACGCGATGAGTGCCTCGTGCACCGCCGGCTGGGTGGCCGTGGCCTCACTGATGGCAGGGACTCGGGTCAGCGCGCCCAACGCCGCAGCGCCAACGGCCACGAGCCCGAGACTTGCCAGGACCGCGAACGACTTGTTCACATAGTCAACACGTCCGCGAGGCTAATCAGAGACGTGTCAGAGCCGTTTGGGGCCTATGGTCCACACAGGCCTTTGGGTGAGCTTCCCACCCGGGCCCTCAGTCGCTTCATCCCCGGGCACCGCGCCAACAACTTTGTCCCACACAAGAACGTCCCAAAACCGGTAATCCGTGCCACGACGAGTTCTGTTTCGTGGACTCCTCGGAAAGGGTGCAGATGCCGCACAGGCCAGTACCATACCATCCGTCTGTGGCCCCCAAGAACAAGGGCATGCATGCCGCAGAGCTTCCTGCCACCAACATCCGCCACGCTTATGGCGCTGCCCTTGGGTGGCGCGTGGCTTTCTGGATCTTCGTGGCCTTGGTGAGCCTATCGACCCTGGCCTTCGCCGGGTACCTGGCCGTCCAGTAGGTGGCTATTCGTCGAGGATGCGTTGCACGACGATGCGCAGCCCGGCACCGGTGGGGCCCTTGGGGAAGTAGTCCATGCCCGTCGTCCACGCCTTGCTGGCGATGTCCAAGTGGCCGAATTTGACGTCCTTGGCGAAGTGGCCCACGAAGGAGCCCCCGATGCATGTGCCTGCCTTGTTGGTGAGGCTGATGTTCTGCAGGTCCGCATAGGTGCCCTTGTTGGCTTCGTCGAACTCTTCGCCCTGGGGTAGGTGCCATGCCTTGTCGCCCGCTTTGCGGCTGGCTTGGATGAGGCTCTTGGCGAAATCGTCGTCTTTGCTCAAGACCGCCACGTGGGTGCCTCCGACGGCGACGTCGCAGGCGCCGGTCAGGGTAGCCATGTCGACCATCCAGTCTGGCTTGTAGGTGGTGCCGAGGGTGATGGCGTCGGCGAGGATCAAGCGGCCTTCGGCGTCCGTGTTGAGGACCTCGATGGTGGTGCCGTCCTTGGCGGTGATGATGTCGCCTGGGCGTTGCGCGTTGCCGCTGGGCATGTTCTCCACGCAGGGGGTGATGCCGATGACCCGGTGCTTGACGCCTAGGTCCTTGAGCGTCGTCATGAGGGCGATCGTGTTGCAGGCGCCGCACTTGTCGTACTTCATGTCCCACATGCCATTGCCCGGCTTGAGACTGATGCCCCCAGAGTCGAATGTCACTCCCTTGCCGACGACGACGATGGTCTTCTTGGCGCCGGGGGGGTTGTAGTCCATGATGACCAATTGTTCTTCATTGACACTGCCTTGGGCGACGCCGCATAGGGCGCCGTACTTCTCTTTGCGCAGCTGCGCGCGGCCTTTGACGGTGACCTTGAAACCGTGCTTGGTGCCCCGCTTCTTGGCCTCGGCAGCCATCCACTTGGGGGTGGCGACGTTGGCGGGGGTGTTGGCCAGGAGCCGAGCGTCATTGACCGCTTCTGCGATGACCGCTGCGGCGTTGGCGACCTTGCGGATGGAAGCCGGCTTGGCGTCCACGAATTGGACGCTGTCGATGCCGGGGCGGGGCTTCTTGGCGGCCTTGCCGGTCTGCTTCTTGTGCCATTGGTCAAAGGACAGGTCACCGACGACGGCGCCTGTCACGAGGGCCTGGATAGCGGTCTGCTCATCCAGCGCCTTGCTGGTGGCGTCGATGTGGAGGCTGGTGGAGACCGTGCGGAACCCAAGGTCCTTGACGTGCTTGAGGGCCGCGTTCATGGCGGCGCCCAGCTTCTCCTGGGTCAGCTTTTCGGGGTCGCCGAGACCCACTAGGACCAAAGCAAAGTCATCGGTGGGGACTGACTTGACGGCCTTCAGTCCAAGACCGGTCGTCTCGTTGTTGATGAGCCACTCTGCGGCCCCGTTCTTGATGCCCATGCGGGCAAGGCCAGGGGCGGTGCGCTTGTCATCCTTGGAGATCACGCCGACCACGACGGCATCCGCCTTGGCCTGCTTGGGCGTCACGCAGGTGAGTTTCATCAGTCAGATGAGAAAGAGGTCCGCCTTCAACCTATGGCTCCCTTCACGTTCCGATTCGCCTCGACGGCCTTACCAAGGGCATCCTCCGTTCGGGTATCGTGGATCCCCTGGAAGCAGCCGACGCCCTCATCGCGGCCATTGCGGCCGGGGACGACCTGCCGCCGCTCCTGGCCCCGGATGTGCACTTCCGTAGCGACGTCCACGGCACCCTGGGCGCCCAAGAGGTCGCAGCCCTACTCGCCGAGAGGGCAAGTGGCTTCGCCACACGTTTCCTGCCAGGCGAGCGGGTGATGAAGCGCAACCTGGTCTTCGCGTGGTTCCGCTACGAAGACATGGATGGCAAGACCAAGGAACAAGGCACCTGGCTGTTGAGTTTCGACCGGGAAGGTCGCGTCATGGAATGGAACGAATTCCGGGGCTAGCCTAGGCCCGGGGGTGGGCACTCCGCCCAGGGCTGGTGCTTGCCCCGTGCCGGTCACGAGGTGACCCGCGCGTCCGCTGGCGCGGCTCGCTGCTCGCCATCCACTCCGTCGCTTGCTTCACTCGCTCCATGGTTGGTGCCGACCCGGCTCAAGGACCAACGGAAGCATCTGGGTCAGGGGGCCATCTTCAATGGTCCACGTGGCGTGGTTGCGGGTGTAGTCGTCCTCGGGGTGGAACGCGATGCTGCGTCCCGTCACCTCGAACATGCTGGTGTCCGGCATGCTGTTGCCGATACTGAGGATGCGCTCCAACGGGACATCCATTTCACGGGCGAACTCGAGCAAGGGCAGGGCCTTGTCGTTGAGGGGGGTCTTGACGACGCCCTCCCCGGTCAGGTGCCCGTCCTCGTCGTACAGGAAGCCATTGGCGGCCACGTGGGGGATGCGCAGTCGCCGCGCGATCTCCTCGGCGATGATGTTGACGCCGCCGCTCACGATGGCGCATTGGATGCCTTCTGCTTGCAGGGTCTCGATGGTCTCCTTGACGCCGTCCATGAACGGGGGGGTCTGGAAGATCTCCTCGAAGTCCGCGCGGGTCAACTTGGGCTTCTTTGCAAGCCAAAGGGCCACGTCGCGACGGATGAACTCCTGGTCGTCGAACTCGCCGTTCAGGTACGCCTCAAGGCCCGCCTGGTTCTCCACGCCGAAGTGCTTGTGCACCATGACCCAGCTGCTGCCGACGTCGATGAGGACGCCATCCATGTCGAAGCAGACCATCTCGACCGGGATCTCGGGGCTGGGCAACGGCGTCGCGGGACGCACAATGCGATGATTGCGGTAGAAGTGTTCCAAGGCTTCCTTCATGGACGGCTCCCGGGCGAGGCCCGTGGCTTGGCCGAGCCAAGCGGCCCCGGGCTTAGCGGTTGGGGTCCGTGACTCCGTAAAGGCCATGACCGGCGCCACTGGTCGACGCCCGATGCGGGCCGCCCTTGTCCTCTTGATCTTGTTCGCCGGGTGCCTGAGTGCAGAACCCCCTGCCGAGCCCGGTCCTGGTGAAGCGGCTCCTAGCAGCGAGCCGAATCCCGAACTGTTGGCCCATTTGCAGGCCATGGCCTCCTTCCCAGAGGTCCGCTTCGAGACCGACCACGGCGACATCCGCTTGCTGCTCTACACCGAGTGGCTGCCCATCACGACGGACCACATCGCGGCCCTTGTCGGGCGGGGCTTCTACGACGGAACCATCATCCACCGGGTCGTCGATGACTTTGTCATCCAAGGCGGCGACCCCACCGGCACGGGCGAAGGAGGCAGTGGACCCGCCGGCACCCCGGATGAGATCCCCCTTGAGATCAAAGAGGGCCTGCAGTTCGGTAGTGGCGCCGTCGGCTTGGCCCGTTGGACCGAGGACACTGGAGACAGCCAATGGTTCATCACAGAGAAACCGGCGCTCCACCTCAATGACCCCCAAGGTGCCACGGGAGACGTCTTCGGCGCCTACGCGTTGTTCGCACAGGTCTTCGAAGGCATGGACGTGGTGCGCCAGATCGCCGCAGTGCAGACCATTCCCCAAGCAGACCGTCCCATCGAAGACGTGCTTTTGCTCAGCGCATCCTTGCTCCCCGCACCGGCGGACGTATCCCTGTTGAACATCGTCCCCACCGTGGTCCAGGAACCGACCCTGGCATCCGGCATGTTCGAAGCGCCGCGCTATGCCATCGCCGGGCAGGTCGCTCAGTTCACTCTCAGCATCGACACCCCTCGCGACGCCATCGGTCGACCCGATGCCACTGCCTGCGCCGGCTGGGACTACGCGGCCACGATCCAACAAGGCGACACTCGGCTCCCGATCACTTGGTCCGAGACCGCAGACCCCTGCACCAAGGTCGGGTCCGTCGTCCCACCCTATGCAGGTGCCTGGGGCGTGGCGTCGTCGGCAGCCGTGACATCCATCGATGTGCTTCCGTGGCATGACGCGTACCTCCCGTTCTTGGGTCCGGTGGCCTGAGTCCTTGCCACGCCTCCTGCTGCTCATGGTGATCCCCGTGCTCACACTTGCCTTCGCCGCAGGCTGCGTGGCACCCGAAACGGGCACCTTGTCAGGCACTGTCACCGTCGGCCCCATGTGCCCGGCCCAACGGGAATCCCCGGATCCAGACTGCGACGACAGTCCCCTCAGCATAACCCTGCAAGCCCTACGCGGAGGCCGCGTCGTCGCCACGTTCACATCGGACGGCCAGGGCCACTACAACGTCATGCTCCCAGCCGGCACCTATACCCTTCGTGACCAAGCCCAGAGTCTGCCATCCTGCCACGCAGGCCCCGCCGATATCGTTGCCGGCCAGCAGAGGCGCTTGGACATCCAGTGCGACAGCGGCATCCGCTGACCCCGATTCCCGAAGCCACGGTCTTTGAGCGGTCGCTTCATGGACGCCTCATGGACCAACGCCTGAGCCTCGTCACCCTCGCCGCCGAAGACCTGGCCACCGCTAGGGGCTTCTATGAGGCCCTCGGCTGGAAAGCCGCCTTCAGCGACGGGGAAGACGTGGTGTTCTTCCAACTGAACGGCTTGGTGTTCTCTCTCTACCGTCGAGCCGCCATGGCCGCCGAACTGGACTGCCCCGAGGACGTCCTCGGGCCGGGCGGCAGCGCACTCGCATACAACGTCCGCGAGCACGACGACGTGGACGATATCCTTGAGGCCGCAGCCGCCGCGGGCGCCAGTATCCGGCCCCCAGTGGAGCGCGTCTGGGGTGGCTACTCAGGGTACTTCGCGGACCTGGACGGACACGTCTGGGAGGTCGCCTGGAACCCCCACTGGCCCATCGATGGGGGCGGAAACGTCACAGCCCAGTTCCCGGAAGCGTCTTGAGCACGGCCAACTGACCCACACCTGACCCCCTCGCCCCAGCGCGGCTCACGGGCCCTTGAGGTACTGAGGAAGGTCCCCACACTCGTAAGGTGCTGCAGAAGCAGAGGCTGGGAGACTGGCCGCGCGGGAGCAGAAACGACACAGTCCATTGGTAGGGTGAAGGCGGTTGCGCCGGACGTTCCTTTGGGATTTGATGAAACGGCCACGCGCGCCTGAGTGCAAGTCCATGCGACGCTTAGTCGGATGCCGCAAGCCCATCATCCGTGAGGGTGGTGGGGGAACAGAATGGGGCCTACTCGGGGCCGGGGGGTCGCCCTGAACTCTTCGAGCTCGGGCTCTCCCCCGGCCCCGAGCATCCGCTCGCGTTGCTCGCTGGGCGAGGCTCACTTCGTTCCCCTCGCCCCTACTCGGGCTGGGGGGTCACTCTCTCACTACGTTCGAGGCTGACCACCAGCCTCGAGCATCCGCTCACTTCGTTTCCCCCGAGCCAACGGGGGCTGGGCGGTGTCTCGCCATTGGGCCGGATAGCCTCTTGAAAGCGCCCACGCTTCGTACCGTAGTGATCAACGTCAGCGAGCAAGTGCCCCTCCGCGTCCTCTTGGTGGAGGACAACCGGGCGGAGGCCGCTTTGGTGGCCCGCTTGCTGGTCATGGCAGCCGCGCCACGATTCGACGTCATCACCGTCCATCAATTGGCCGACGCGCTGACCGTGCTCGAAGAGCGCCGCGTCGATCTGGTCCTGCTGGACCTGGGTCTCCCCGACGTGAGCAGCGAGCTCGA
>JBFGSX010000105.1:0-6409 GCA_041566495.1 Thermoplasmatota archaeon | reverse complement strand
TCCGTCGGGGCCTCCCGAACTGACCTGGGCGCAGTCACTGTCGTGGCTGGCGGAGGCCGAGAAGGGCAGGAACATGAGGGCCGCAATGGCGAGCACCAGCAGTCGCATGCTTGAACATCCAGCTTCGACAACTAAAAGGGCATTCGGACAGGTCTCGAACGGTCAGCCCGACAACGCCTCCCAAAAGGGCGCGCTCCCCGTCCTTTTGAACCCAGATTCCTTGCCCCTCCGTATGCTTTCGAAGTGGCCGCTTTTTGCGGCTTTGGCGGTCTTCGCGGTCCATTCGTTGTCTTACGGCGCCGGCTTCGTGGCGGATCCGGGGGGCATGGTCGATGAGTTCGGGGCGTACCCGGCGCCATCCGAAGCGGCCGAGAACCTCACCGGCCTGGTCGGGGTCCTGATGCTCCTCATGGGCAGCATCGCGGCCCTGGGAGCCTACTGGGTGGCCCGATTCGCCTGCAAAGAGGGTGCCTGGCTGGCGGTCGCCCTGAGCGCCGTCACGTTGAGCATGGGTGCCTACTGGGTCGTCGTCGGCCGGGCCTGGGATGCGGGCTTCTACTCGGTGGCAGGCTTCATCCTCGGCGGGCTCGCTTGGTGGTTGCTTCGGGACATTCGAGCGGTCGAAGCGGATCACATCGCCCGCGAATAGCGGCCCGGGCCTCGTGGGTCGAAGGCTGCCAGGGACGGTCGCAACCCGCGGATGCCAGGCTCGCGGTCCTGCAATCTCCGCGCATCCGAGCCTGAGGGGCGCCATGGTGTCCATTTCCCCCAGTCCCCGAGGCCCAACCGGCCCCTGGGCCGGTCGGAATCAGGGGTTCTGTCACAGGTTTTCAGGATGGGCTCGCGCCATCAGGCTCTTCTAGCGGCGCCGCTGACCCAGAATTGTACTTGGCCACCATCGCAGAGCAGATCAAGGAGATCGAAGCCGAGATCCTGAAGACGCAAAAGAACAAAGCCACCGAGTTCCACATCGGGAAACTCAAGGCCAAGATCGCCGGCCTGAAGCAACAGGCCGAGAAGGTCGCGGCACAAGCGGGTGGCGGGGGCGTCAGCTATGCGGTGAAGAAGTCCGGCAATGCCACCGTGGGCCTCATCGGCCTACCGTCCGTGGGTAAGTCGACCATCTTGGGCGCCCTCACGGGCAAAGAGTCAGAGGCGGCCGCCTATGCGTTCACCACCCTGACCGTCATTCCCGGCATGCTGAAGCATCGCCACGCCGACATCCAGATCCTCGACATGCCCGGTATCATCGCCGGGGCTCACTTGAACAAGGGTCGCGGCAAGGAAGTCATCGCGGCGGCCCGCAACTCCGACCTGATCCTGCTGACGTTGGACGCCAAGCAGGCCAAGAAGCACTTGCCCGTCATCATCCGTGAACTGGAGCAATCCGCCATCCGGATCAACCGCCGCCCCAAGGACATCAATGTCTACTACCGGGACCGGGGCGGGATCAACATCCAGTCCACGTGCAAGCAGACGCACATGACGATCGAGCAGATCAAGGACATCGTGCTGCAGTTCCGCATCAACAACGCCGACGTGGTCGTGCGTGAGAACATCACCGTCGACGACCTCGTGGACCACTTGAGTGGCAATCGTGTCTACATCAAGGCCGTCGCCATCGTCAACAAGGTGGACCTGGTCGGCGAAGAGGGCTTTGCTGAGATCGAGGCATGGCTCAAGACCCAGGGCTTCCCAGCGATCCCCATGGTCGCCAACAAGAAGATGGGCGTCGAGCCGGCCAAGGACTTCATCTACGACTCCCTGGGCATGATGCAAGTGTTCCTCAAGCCCCAGGGCGGCGAGGCTGACCTGGAAGAGCCCCTGATCGTCATGGAAGACAGTGACGTGGGCATGGTGTGCGACGTCTTACACCGTGAATTCCGCAAGAAGTTCCGCTACGCCAATGTCTGGGGCAAGTCGGCCAAGTTCCCTGGCCAGACCGTCGGCATCGATCACAAGTTGGCCGATGGCGACATCCTCAGCATCATTACTCGCAGGTAGCGCGCCTGGCCTGGGTTCGTTAGGCGCTGACCACACGCCTTGACAATCTCCAATAAGGCGGTCCGCATACTGTGTTCTGTGATGGATTTCTCGCCGGTCCGGACCTGGACCTTGCAAGAAGCGAACGCGGCCCTGCCCGACGTCAAACGCCTGCTAACGGACGCCCGTGAGGCTCTGGCAGCCATGCGGTTGGCAGACCAACACCAAGAGGACGTCCGCATCGTCTACGGTGCCGACGTGGCCACGGAAGGCAACCCGGGCCATGGCGAATGGAAGGTCCACGCCGGGCGCCACCGTGAAGCGCAATTCCGCTTCCGGGAGGCCATGGCGGCCTTCGCCGAGCGGGGCATCGAGGTCAAGGACGTGGACATGGGCCTCATCGATTTCTATGCCATGCGGGGCACAGAACTCGTCTTCCTTTGCTGGAAGGACGGCGAATCCACCGTCAGCACATGGCATTCGCTTCAGGGCGGATTCGCCAAGCGCCAGTCCGTCGGGGACATCCTACAATGGCGCAGGGCCTGAGGCCCCTGACGGCCTAGGCGGCAACACCTTGAGCGGTCGTCGCCGGCCGGTCAGCGCACCATCAAATAGGTCCGGCGACACATTGTCAGACCATGCAAGACGTGGCACAAGCCGCCCACGAGGTCAGCCCCATCGGCCGCATCGTGGTGCCCGTGGAGGGAGCGGATCGAGAATTCATTGTCCAAGAGCACGCGGTCACGTTGGCGGCGGCCCTCGGTATCCCTGTCCACGCGGTCCATGTCCGGGCCGCCTTGGACGCCCATGACGATGTCTTTGCATGGGTCCAGAAGGAAGCGGACCAATGGGGGGTGCCCCTCGATTGCCGCTCCGTCGACGGCGAGGACGCTGCCACGGAGATCCTGCTCGAATTGCAGCCCCTGGACCTGGTGGTCATCGGCAGCAGCCACGCTGGGAGCAAGTACCGCTTGGGTAGCGTCGCGGAGACATTGATCCGCCACGCCCCTTGTCCCGTGCAGGTCGTCAGGCTACCGGCGTAGGCATCCGAGTACCCGTCACCTTGGCTTCCCGGACGGGGAGCCACAGCGCGCTCGCATCGTCGCCGTTGAGCTTGATGGTGATGGTGCCTTCGTCGAAGGCTTCGATGCTGCGCCCATCATCATGGCTGCGCAGGGTCACGCGCAGGCGTTCGCCTTCCTTCAGCACGTCTTCTTGCGGGTAGAAATCGAGCGTGGTCTGGTAGAATCCGGATGGCACAGCGGCGTCAGCGGGGAAGCCCTGCCAGAACCGGGTGTTGAGGTAGCCGTAGTTCTCACGGGCGCGGACCACGTTGCCTGCGCCATCGATGACGTCCATGACGGCCACGATGTGTGTCGCCTTGCCTTCCGTGTCTAGGGTGAGGTTCAGGAGCGGGACGCCTGACAGGATGATGTCCCTGGTGAAGACGGGGGTCTCGAACACGAGTTCCGTGTTGCTGCACGAGACGGTGGCAGATTCGGCGGTCGCCAGCACCGATTGGCCCTTGTTGTACTGGTCACGGGGGCAGGCGTACCAGCTCTGCACCGACTCGATGGGCTCGCCGTCCGCTTGGGGCATGGAGCCGTCGGCGTTCAGCCAAAGGGGCAGGCCACCCGCTTCCGTGCCCTGCAACGGGAACGTGGTGCTGCGGTGCCAGGTGCCGTGGTTGTCCTGCACCCAAGCCACCGAGCCTTGGAACATGCCGGTGTCGATCTCCTTGAGGAACGTGTCGAAGAACGCGGTGGCGTAAGCCCACCAGTTGCCCCATGGGCTCAGGCAGCCGTCCCCTTCGTAGTCTGCCGGGCATGCGCCGTCGTCGCTGGCAGGGTATGCGTGGCCCCATTGGCCGCCGATGAAGGTCTTGCTGCTGCTGTTGAGGTCGTTGAACCAAGTGGCGATGTGGTCTGGCTTGACATTCCAGTCTGCTAGGCCCTGGGCCATCAGCACGGGGGTGGTGATGGTCGCCGCCCCGTCGCGCAGGTTGCGGTCCTGCCACCAGTCGTAGTAGTCGCCCGTCTGGTCCAGGCCGCCGTGGAACAGGACGTTCTCATGGGTGGGGCATTGGGCCTCCTCGGCGACGCGGGTCGCGTAGTTAGGGCTCTGGGGGTTGACCGTGGGGCTGACGGCGTTGCTGGTGTAACCGGTGTTCGTGCCGCCGATGCTGTGCTGGCCGCTGTAGGGGACGCCGTCATTGTGGTGGTAATGGTAGAAACTGGTGCTGGCGACGATCGGGATGACCGCCTTGACGTGCTCACTGCCACTCATGGCGGCCATGTGGGCCTCGCTGCCAGGGTAGGAAGCGCCGATGAAGCCGACATTGCCGTTGCTCCAGGCTTGGGTGCCTAGGAAGTCGGCGAAGAAGCCGATGTCCAGGATGTCCAATTGGCCCCGCAGGTCGAGGCAACCCGACGAGTCGCCGGTGCCCCGCACGTCGCCGTAGGCGAAGGCATAGCCCCGGCGCACGAACTCGAGGTCGAAGCGCCCTTCGCTGCACGTGACGCTGGGTTCAAGGCCGGCGATGCCGACGTTGCAGCCGGGCGCGGTGTAGGGGGTGAACTGGGCGATGACCGGGACCGGTTCGTCGCTGTCGGGGCGGACGATGCGGGCGTGGATCTGTGTCCCGCCGGCGCCGGCGAACCAGACATCCTCCATGATGAGGGGCATCTGCAGGTCCGGATCCACGGGCAAGTAATCCATGAAGGGTGGAAGGTCTTGCACGGGGGCGGGTTCCTTGGTCTCCGGGCCGCTGCTACTGGCGCAACCAGCCAACACGACACTCATCATCAGCAAGGCCACAGCCCCTGCACTACGCATGCAGCCACACCAGTCGCAGCTTGAAATGACGCTTGCGGTGGCTTCGTGGCCGGGAGGCTTTCAATATGGGCCCCTTTCGCCGGCATATGCAACAGACCATCCGCGTCATTGGTGTGCCACTGGACCTTGGCGCCAGCCGTCGTGGCGTCGACATGGGGCCCAGCGCCATCCGCGCAGGCAACCTCCACAGCCGCCTCAAAGCACTGGGCCACGAGGTGCAAGACGTTGGTAATGTCTGGAGCCCCGAGGTCGAAGAGGACATCCCTGTCGGCGACCCCACCCTGCGCTATGCGGACACCATCCTCGCCGCCTGCAAGGACCTCGCAGACAAGGTCGACGCCGCCGTGCGTGACGGCGCCACCCCCCTGGTCCTCGGCGGCGACCACAGCATCGCCATCGGCACCCAAGCCGGCCTCGCCCGCCACTCCAAGGACCGCGGCATGATCTGGTTCGACGCCCACGCCGACTTCAACACCGCCGACTCCAGCCCCAGTGGCAACATCCACGGCATGCCCGTCAGTTCCGCTCTGGGCATCGGCCACCCCAAACTCGCCGACTTCGATCAACCCGGCGCCAAACTGCGCCCCGAGAACACCGTCCTCGTAGGCCTGCGGGACGTCGACCGCGGCGAAGCCCGCCTCATGGAAGACTCCGGGGTTACGTTCTACACCATGCGGGACATCGATGAGTACGGCATGAAGCGCGTCGTGGACGACGCCATGGAAGTGGCACGCAAGGGCGTCAAGGACGTCCACCTCAGTTTCGACCTGGACGCTGTCGACCCTCGCTGGGCTCCCGGCACCGGCACCACCGTCGACGGTGGCCTCACTTACCGCGAGTCCCACTTGGCCCTCGAGATGTTGGCGGACGCAGAGATCCTCACCAGTCTCGAGTTCGTCGAGGTCAACCCTCTTCTGGACACGGGCAACCAGACCGGCAAGTTCGCGGTGGGACTCATTGCCAGCGCGCTTGGCAAGGCGATCGTCTCCGGATAGGGAAAAGGAAGGGCCCGCAGCCCGGACAAAGTCCGTTGGTGCCCCCACGCGCCTTGGCTGCGGACCCAGGTTCAATCAGAGGGGGCGGATGAGAATGATCTGGCACCGGACATGTCCAAGACGCCGCCCCGGTGCCAGAAAAGCGGAGAGCCAGCGGCGTCTGTGAAAGGGAGTGGTGCTGCCCCAAGGCACCTGGCGAGCGGGGCGTGAATGGAAAGGAGAAGGGGATGAGGCGTGCGGTGGTGGCTTAGAAGGGCAGGGCGCCGCGGAGGCTGCCGAAGAAGCCCTTGATCTGGCTGACGATGCCGGTGGCTTTGCCTTGGGCCTTGTCGACGGCACCAGTGGCGCTGCCCTCGGGATCGTCCGAGTCGATGCAGTGGGAGAAGCCCGAATCCACCTCAGGGGCGCTGACCGGAAGGGCCGGGGCGGCGGGCAGTTGGCTCGTCACGGGCGCTGCGAGGGCTTCGGCTTGGGCCTTGGCGCTTTCTGCGTGGTTGCGGGCGGCGTCGGTGTCGATGCAGGCTTGGGCGTTGGCGCCGTCGACGTTGGCGGAGACGCCGGGGAGGGCCGCATCAGCACTGATTGGGAGGTCGGGC
>JBFGSX010000104.1:0-6511 GCA_041566495.1 Thermoplasmatota archaeon | reverse complement strand
GTGATGCTGGACGAGCAATTCCGCTGCGCCCCAGACATCTATCAGTGGAGTAACCAAGCGGTCTACGGGGGCATCGTCGCGGACCAGCGAGGCTCCGGCATCCGACCCCCCGAACTCCTTGGCCAAGCCATCGAGCGGGACGTGCTGTGGGTGGACACCACCCGGCTGGAAGGCAATCGTGCAGAGCGGCGTGCCACGAGCCGGGTCAATCCCAAACAAATGGCGTTGTCACAGGACATCGCGTTGGAGATCATCAAAGGGGGCGTGCCTCCCGAGGAAGTGGGCTACATCAGTCCCTTCCGCGCCCAGTGCGACATCTGGCGAGAATCCATTCCTCGGCACAAGTTTGCCGCTGCGCTGAGCCGCATCACGGCGAGCACGGTGGATGCGTTCCAAGGCAATGAGCGCCGGGTCATCATCTACGACCTGACCACCCTGTCGCCAGCCAAACCCCACGAGGATCATCGCCGCCTCAATGTCAGTCTGACCCGAGCCCAGGACTTGTTGATCATCGTGGGGCCACGGGACTTCGTCCGAGACCCCAACGCGAATCCGTTCTATTGGTCACTGCAGAAATGGGGTGCGCCCCAGATCATTGCTACTGGCTGACGAACCCGCGGGCACCTAGGTCGAACTCATCGGTGATCTCGCCGACCAGTTCTTCGAGGAGGTCCTCAGCGGTGGCGATGCCGATGTTGTGACCATCGTCGCTTTGGATGATGGCCATGAGTTTGTGTTCCCGCTGCATGCGGACCAGGACTTCGTGACTGGGGGTGTCGTGTTGCACGAACAAGACGCCGCGAAGGACGTCGGTGACCGGTTCGTCCTCCAGTTCTTGGTCCGTGAAGCGCAGCAGGTCTTTGACGTGGACGAAGCCCAGCACGTGGTCGAAGCTGCCGTCGACGACGGGCATTCGACTGTGGCCGGTGCGGGCGGAGAGCTCCAACGCCTTGCGCATGCTGAACGATTTTTCGACGAAGCGGACCTTGTCCCGGGACGTCATGATCAGGTGGACGTCGGTCTCAGTGAAGTCGAAGACCTCTGTGATGACCCGTTCCTCGAAGCGCTCCACTTCACCTTCTTGGGCACTCATGCGCACCAGGCTCTCGATCTGGGCCTGGGTGATGAAGGGGGCGTTGGCGTCGCTCTTGATGTCGACCAAGGCGAGGATGCCGCGGCTGACAGTGGTGAGGATGATGACGAAGGGGTAGAGCACCGATTGGACCACCGAGAGGGGTGCCCCGATGGCCAAGGCAAGGGGCAGCGCGCGGCGGACCGCGAGGCTCTTGGGAGTGATCTCGGCGAAGATGAGGACGACGATGGTCATGCCGATGGTGGCGACGGCGACGCCGGCGTTCTGACCGAAGCGGGCCACAGCCATGACGGTCGCCAGCGCCGTGGCGGCGATGTTGACCAGGTTGTTGCCCAGCAGGATCGTCGTCAGGAGCTTCTCAGGGTGTTCCAGGAGTCCTTCCAGGCGCTTGGCGCGGGCGTCGCCTGCGTCCCGCAGGTGGCGGATCTCCAAGCGATTGGCGCCCACCAGGGCGGTCTCGGACATGGAGAAGAAGGCGGACAATGCCAGGAGCGTCACCAATGCGGCTCCCTGTACCAAAGTGGGATCAATTTGCACGGGGCGTGATGTCCTCGGCAGGTCGAGGTCGGGCGGTGGTGAAAAAGGATGCGGGCAGCCGCCATGCCCTCGTCGTGGCCCTCAGGGCTCGGGGAGTCGGACCACGGCGTCCTCGTGGACCGTCTTCAGGACGACCATGGTGTTGGTGCGCTGGATGTGGGGGCTGCTGAGGGTCGTCTTGGCCAGATCGTCCAGGTCGCGGCGGTCGGCGCAGCGGGCCAGCACGACGCCATCCCATTCGCCGGTGACGTCGTACACCCCGAACACCCGCAGATCCTGGGCGATCGCTTCCTGCACCGTGCGAAGGTGCCCTTTCTCGATCCGGAGGCCGACGATGACGGTGAGGCCCCAGCCGACGGCTTCGGAGTCGACGAGGGCGCTGACCCCTCGTAGCACCCCTTCGTCCTCGAGGCGGCGGACGCGGCGGTTGACCGTGGCGGCACTGACCCCCGTGCTCGCAGCCAGGTCGCGGTGGCTCAGCCGACCATCCTTGACGAGCTCCCGCAGCAGAAGTGCATCGATTTCATCCACTGCAGCGATTGGAACGGGCGTCTCATTGACCACGATTCCGACCACGATATTGAGACATATGAATCGTTTGGCTTCAGTGTGTGTCAACTTAGCATCATTTCAGGTTGCTTTTCCGATGCAACTGAATGCTTATGTGCCAGTAGGAATGAGGGGGTCTTCAGGGATTACCCATGGCTGTCTTCGCCGAATACATCTGGATGGACGGGCACAAGCCCACACAGAAGCTCCGCTGCAAGACCAAGGTCGTCAACGCGGACGAGATCACTGACGTCAAGCAGCTGCCCGACTGGAGCTTCGATGGCTCCAGCACCGGCCAGGCGCCCGGCGACCGCTCCGACTGCCACCTCAAGCCCATGGCATTCTTCCCCGACCCGATCCGCGGCCCCCCGCACATCCTGGTCGTCGCTGAAGTCTTCATGGCCGACGGCGTCACCCCCCACCCCACCAACACCCGCGCCCAGCTCCGCGCCGTCGCCGAGAAGACCGACGGCGAAGAGCCCTGGTTCGGCATCGAGCAGGAATACACCCTGTTTGATGGCATGAAGCCCCTCGGCTGGCCCGACAACGGCTTCCCCGCCCCCCAAGGCCCCTACTACTGCGGCGTCGGTGCGGACGAAGTGTTTGGGCGCGACATCGTTGAAGCCCACATGGAAGCCTGCGCCGCCGCAGGTCTCGGCATCACCGGCATCAACGCCGAAGTCATGCCCGGCCAGTGGGAATTCCAGATCATGGGCAAGGGCGCCCTCGAAGCCACCGACATGGTTTGGGTCGCTCGCTGGCTGCTCTACCGCATCGGTGAAGACTTCGGCGTCAGCGCCACCGTCCACCCCAAGCCCGTCAAGGGCGACTGGAACGGCGCCGGCATGCACACCAACTTCAGCACCAAGGCGATGCGCAGCCCCGGCGGCATGGCCGTCATCGAGGCCGCTTGCGAAGCCCTCGGCCCCCGCCACGAAGTGCACATCGCCAACTACGGCGCCCACAACCAAGAGCGCCTGACCGGCCTGCACGAAACCCAGAGCATCGACAAGTTCTCCTGGGGCGTCAGCGACCGCGGAGCCAGCATCCGCATCCCGCTCCAGACCGCTCAGGACGGCCACGGTTACCTCGAAGACCGCCGCCCCAGCGCCAACGCCGACCCCTACGTGGTCGCGCGCCTGCTGCTTGAGACGTGCTGCCTTGGCGTCACCGCCAACGGCACCGAAGTCCTCACGGCCTAAGTCCGACCGGACCCTCTTCCTTTCCTTCCCACCTTGTGCCCTTAGCGGCGTTCGACGTTCTGGACCAGTGGCGGAATCGCCGCGGCGAACGCGACAAGACTCAACGCCAAGCCGACGCCTTCATGGAAGGCGCCCTGGATAAGGCTGGGGCCACGCACTTCCGTGATGGCCACCAGCAACACAATGCGCTGGATGTTGAACAGGATCGTGCCACCAATGACGATGGCCAAGGCAAGGATGACGTTCTTGCGGTTGGTGCCCAAGTGATTGGCGGTCATGCCCACGAGCAAGATGCCGGCCAGGATGCCGGACAAGCCCGTGCATAGGGGCTCGACGGCGTAGCTGTAGCTTGGCCCCGTGATGAGGAAACTGTCCCGGGTGACCGGCATGCCCAGTCCGGCGAGGCTCATGCTGCTCAGCACCGCGACGACTTTCTGGCTCCACAACAGGAACCATTGGCTGCCCGGCGGGGGCACCGTGATGGCCAGCAAGGCCGTGGGGATCCATGACTTGCGGTACGTGCCCGCTTCAAGGGAATGCAGCGCCAAGGCGGCAGCGACGCCCCACAAGGAGAGCATCACGTCCCGGAACACCCAGCCTGCAATGACGAATGCCAGGGTCGCGGCGATGCCAACCATGCGCCATCGCTCCGGAGCCGGGTTCTTGGCGGTCTGGCGAAGAACTGCCCAGAACGCCCAAGGCGCCACGAGCAGACCGACGCTGTAGAATTCGTCCTCCCACCAGAACGGCAAGAGGCGGGGGGCCGCCGCGAGACACGCGACGGCCAGGAACCAATGGGGGGGGCGGATGCTATGCCACCAGCGCTTAATCGGGGGCTTGACGACGATGCTGGGTGCCGAGGGATCGGCGAGGCGGCGCGCATAGGACTTGGCATCACCCACGTGGTCAATGACGATGCCTTCCTGCACGATACTGTAGGCGACCTTGAGACCATCAAGGCTCAGGACGCGGTGATTGGAACGGCCGGGGAAACCCACCTCGTAGACGGAGGCAGGCACACCCGGCACCCCGTATGGCTCGGCAAGGCACGCCAGGACCGCGTCCTTGCGACCCGAGGCTTCCAGAGCCTCCGCTTCGGCGCGATTGGCGATGATCATGCCAACCGGACCCAGTCAGCCTCGATGAGGCGAGCGGGAATGAACTCCACGCCAGCATCCGATTGCTTGACGCGACCGAAGTACTCCAAGACGTTGAGGCAGTCCTTCACGGTCTGGTGGCGTGTCGACTCGGCGCCCATGGCTCGCTTGATGGCCGCCAGGGACAATGGTGTCTCTCCCGCCGCCGCCGCCTTTGCAAGGATCGTCTCGATCTCGAGCAATTTGTCCATCCGTGGGATGGGACGTTGGAGTTCTGGGACCGCCACGAACGGCGACCAGCCAAGCAGCATATTTGTCTTGTTGGTCGCAGGGCCGCTGTCAACAGGAGAAAACGCAACAAACGTGTCACATGCAACGACGCCGCCCCTGCAACCCCGTTTGCCAACATATCCCCCAAGCAACGTGACCGGCATAAGGCAAAAAGAACCGATTGGATAGGTCAGAAACATCGACAAAATGCCAAACACAACTCGACAAACAACGGAGTTCTCATGGGCCCTTCATAAGGAGACCAGGCAAAGCCAACCCCTGTCCGAGTGTTCCCTTAATATTCCCAACATTCATGCCGAATGCACACCCGGAACTGATGGAGCCCGGGCGTGTGGATGTGATGAGACATGCAACACGCGAAACTACTCGGAGCGGCCCTCATGGTGGCCATCATGATTGTGCCGACGACCGTTGCCTCGCCAATCGAGCCGCCACGGACAGTCCAGGGAATCCTCGAGAACATTCCTTGCGAGGAGGAGATTCAGGATTTGGTGGAGGCCGTTGGGAAATCAGACATTGCGGCTACGGCCGAGAGCGCGGAGGGGGTTGTTGCGTGCGTGGCGGCACATGCACAAGCAGCCGTCTGCTTGCTGGCGAATCAATGGGTAAACGACTCAACGGATACACTCGTTGATTATCAGCAGTACCTTCTGGAGATGGCCATTAGGGGAAAGAGCGTGGCGCTTCTGGCGGAGGCTCTTCCAACGGACCACGGAGACCTATTCCACCGGGAAGTATTCCTTACCGTTGGGAACTGCGGATCCTCCGATGCGGGCACCGAACGAATCGCTTGGAGCGTCGTTTTCGGCAACGGCCGAGTTACGCCGCCAGAGCCCAAGGCCATGGCCATGTGGACTATGGACGTCCCTTCCTGAATGAACAGGTGAAATCATGCCTCACGACTTCGCCCGCATATGCCTCGTTGCACTTTGGGCCATGACCGCGACCATTGCCGGATGTATCTCCGACACGACTCCGCCGGCTGCCAGCCCCAATGACGCAACCATTGAGCCTGCCGCACGCTCCGCCAGCCCTGCGGCGACCCCCCCGGCCGAGGCGCTCCCGGAGAAACCCTCTCCGTCGCCGCATTTCCGATTGGCCGGGTGTGAAGGAGCTCGCATCTTCTCCGATTGGCCTCCGGGAACACTACCTTGGGGCCTTCAAGGCAATTGGAGCGCCCGCGGCATCCATGCCCCGGGGTTCTATTTTGTTGGCCTCCGATGTAATCACGCGGATGTTGGTGGGGTGTGGTCCTTCCAGAACGTATCATTCGTTTGGGAACGTCACACGAACCTTTCCGCAGGTCCGGCAATCGAAGGGCGGACGTATTGGCAGCTGAGCCACACGTTGGCATCGTATGCGAACCCGCCAGCGTTCCGCGACGCATTGGTGGAGATTGGGCTCGCCCCGAAGGTGGCAGACGTAGAGTTCGACTTTGCCGAATTGTCGGTGGATGTTGAGGGGCATGACCGCTGGGCGCGCTTCACATTCAGCCCCCTGGCCAAGGATCCGGACCCGGTCCTCATTGGCTCGGGCAACCTGATATCCGTCTTGGGCCGCAGCCCCATATCCGCAATGACGGGCGAAGTAATAATGGGACATGCAAGCGAAGGCCCTACGCCCAGCGAAGTGGCGTCGACCGGGGCGTTTCACCTCCATGAGCTCGAGGAATCCTGGCCCTACCCGATTGCCTGGCAAGGCAGCTATGTGGTGAATACCACGATCGAAATGACCGTGGAGAC
>JBFGSX010000103.1:0-6621 GCA_041566495.1 Thermoplasmatota archaeon | reverse complement strand
GATGCTGATCAAGAACGGCGCCAAGCTTGCGTGCGGCAACAACGTGAAGGCCGACTTCGAAGAACTCGGCATGGCTGTCAGCTACGAGACCGAGGAAGCCATCCAGCGCGCCACTGTGGTCATCGACTGCACCCCGAGCGGCGTCGGCGTGGCCAACAAGGCGCAGTACTACGAGAAGTACGACGCTCCCGGCAAGGGTTTCCTGGCCCAGGGCAGCGAGTTCGGCTTCGGCAAGCAGTACTGCCGCTGGGTCAACGAAGACGCGGTCGACCCCCAGGACGACCACTTCGTGCAGATCGTCAGCTGCAACACCCACAACATGAGCGCGGTCATCAACGCCATCGCTCTGCGCCACGGCAAGGAGAACCTCGTCGAGGGCAACTTCAACTGCATCCGCCGCGGCAGCGACATCTACGAAGACAAGAACATCGGTGCCCCTGAAGTCGGCGCCCACAAGGATGGCGACTTCGGCACCCACCACGCCCGTGACGTCTGGCACCTGTACCAGACCCTCGGCCTTGACCTCAAACTGTTCAGCACCGCCATGAAGGTCCCGACGCAGTACATGCACACGCTGTACTTCGACATGCGCCTCGAGAAGCCCACCACTGAGGCCGAGATCATCGAGCATTTCAAGGCGCACCCTGCCCTGAGTGTCACGTACAAGAAGAGCGCCAACAGCGTCTTCGCCTTCGGCCGCGACCACGGCTACATGGGCCGCATCCTGAACCAGACCGTGCTGGCCCAGAACACCCTCAAGGTGCTCGAAGGCGGCAAGCGCGTCGTCGGTTACTGCTTCACGCCTCAGGATGGCAACAGTCTCCTGAGCAGTGTCGCCATGACCGTTCGCTACCTCTACCCGGACAACTGGGAAGAGAAGATGGCGGTCTTCGACGACGTCCTGTTCCAGGAAGTCTAAGCCGGTCTCCGGTCCTTCTCCCCTCTTTCCTTTGGTTGTCCCGGCGGCGGGCCGTCGGTTTCCGACGCTATCGTCATGCTTTCCACCTGCCAGGATGCGGGTTTCCCTCGGCGTCGCCGACCCCCATATACTCTGTAGGACGAGTCAGTGTTGGTGTCCCCCATGACCCAGAACACACAGACCCGGACCTGGATGATCCGCTTCACAGCGGCAGCCGCCATGATCACGCTCATCGCCGCCCCTTCGGCGGCGCAACTTGGAGGCGCCAGCGCCCTGGGTGGCCTCGGCGCCGTGCCTCTCAGCATGCCCGAGATCCCCGCCCCCGTCAGTGCCGGCGCCGACCTGCCCGGCGTCTCCGCCAACGTCGACGGCGCCAACGCCCAAGCCTGCATCGACACCGACGCCGCCCGCAACCCCGCAGAAAGCGCCAAGGCCCAAGCCGAAGCCCTCGCCGCACCCGCTACCTCCCTCGCAGCCCCTGTGACCAGCCAGGTCCAAGGAGCCGCCAGCCCGGTCACCAGCCAACTGCCTGACCCTTCCAGCATCGACACCGGATTCTCCCAGTGCATCGACTCCAGTGACCCTGCTGGCAGCGCCACGGGCGCAGCAGCCCAGGCCCAAGGCAAAGCCACCGGCATCGTCAGCCAGATCAAGGGCTTCTTCGGCAGCCTCCGCGGCGCCCTCCCCTTCTGAGCCCACCCGGTATCTTTGCCCTTCCTTCCCTTCATTTCATGGACGTCGTCAGCTCGCCAAGGAGCCGACACCGAGGCGACGTTTGGACAATCGGTGTCGGCTCACTCTCAAGGACGCCGCTGGCTCACCGCTCTTCTGGCACCGGGGCGGCGTCTTGGACATGACCGGTGCCAGATCCCTCTCAACCAAATGCGCCGCAGCCGTCGGACTCGTACACCCAACGGGTGGCTTGGCCCGGGTGCAATCCGAAGACGCCAGCCCCCAGAGCCGGTCGATGCCAACCTTGATCCCAGACGTCGAAGCACCATCCCCCTGCACCCGCGTTGTCATGGCCGGCGATGGAGGTGACCAGGAGCGATTCCCCGGCCCCCTGGGCTTCGTGCTCGATGCCTGCCGCCTCGAGGGCGTCCCGTAGGACAAGGTAGGCTGTGGCATCCTCCAGCGTCACATTGGTGGCCAGGATGCGCCCGTCGGGTCCGATGACTTCCACGGGGAAGGTGCCGGAGCTGGGCACCGGTGGCTCGATGGTGAGCAGCACACCTACAAGGGTCAATGCCACGGCCAGTGCCGCCCAGGACCACTTCACGACCCGCAGCAACCATCAACAGGCAAGAAGGCATCGAGCGCCTGTGGCGGTCATCACAGTGCAGGGTTTCCCCTCTGCTGCGGGACCGCTCGATGTGGTCATCGAGGCGGGTGAGCGGGTGCGCATCACCGGCCCCAACGGATCTGGCAAGACGAGCCTACTGCAGGCCATGGTCGGATTCCCAGGAGGCCTCCGACCCGATTCCGTGGCCCTGGACGGCGTAGACCCCAGCCATCTGCCGGCGCCGGAACTGGCGCGACGCATCAGCGTGGTCCACCAAGATCCCCGCGACGGTCTCATCGGCCTGACCGTCGCATCCGAGCATCGGTTCCGGGGCTTGGCAGTGCCCGACGATGAACGGGACGTCGCGACCTTGTCGAGTGGAGAAGCACGCTCGGTCGCCTTGGCCATATCCCAGGCGCCGGTGCTCCTGCTCGATGAACCCGTGGAGGGCCTCGATCGTGCTGGACTGGAGCGCCTAAGGACCCGCATCCATGAACACACAGGCACGGTGGTGTTCGTGGACCACGACGGGCGCCTCGCCGATCTCGCCACCCGCACCATCCCATTGGCCGCGCCCAGCCATGAGCCCCTCCCGGACGTCCCCTCTGGCACTGGCCCACTTTGGATCCGGCCGGCCGGAGAAGTGGACGAACCCCGCATCCAGGTCCCCGCGGTCGCATTGCCACCTGGCCTGCACGCCGTTGTCGGCCCCAATGGCTGCGGCAAGACCACGGCACTACGGCACTGGGCAGGAATCCGGGACAAGCCCCGAGACGATGTGGCCTGGATGGGGCCCCGTGCCCGGGACATGCTGGCTTGTGAGCAAGTGGGGTCCCTGGACGCGCACCCTAGCGTCTTGGCCGGCCTGGAAGATCGCCATCCTTTCACGCTCTCTGGCGGGGAGGCCCAGCGCATCGCATTGTCCATGACGTTCCGACGGGGCCGAAGGGTCATTCTTCTGGACGAACCGGAGGCTCACCTGGACACGGCTGGCCGGGCCTGGCTCGTCAAACAGATCGGGGCCGCCATCAACAATGGCCGCGTGGTCGTCGTGGCCACTCATGATCCTGAACTCATCTCCAGAGCCCATTCGATCATCCACATGGAGGCCCCATGAACGGCAAGGCCATCCTGGTCTTGGCCGCCGCTGGGACCATCGTTGCATTGCTGGCAGACCCCTTGTGGGTCGCTGCCTTGGCGGTCTTGGCGTTCGCGGCGCTGCAACGGGGCCACAAGTCGATGCTTGGTTTTGCCGTCATGACTCTGGCCATCAACACCGCATTGCTCGGATGGCTTCACCCGGATGGGTTGCAGGTGGGGGCCCAAGCCGGCCTCGTGGGTGGCTTGCGGCTCGTGGCGTTGTTGACCGCCAACATCGCCGCCCTGCAATGGGTACCGCCGGCCCGGCTGCTGGCCGACCTGCACCTGCCCAGGCGAGCAGAGGCGTTCCTGGGCGCCATCCTCATCGCCGCCCAAGACATCGGCCGAGACGCTCGATCCATCATCGAAGCCCACGCGGCCCGGGGTGCCTGGCCCGAGAAGCGGATCGCCAAGGCCCGAGTGGCTGCAAGCCTCCTCCCGTTGCTGATGGTGGCCGCCCATGGCCGTGCGACCCGACGCGCACAAGCCCTGCGCTTGGCCGGGGTGGACGTCGGCGGGCGCTTCGCCCCCATCGTCGCCATCACGGCCTTGGCGGCGGCTGGACGCCTTGCCCTGGTGGCATTCCCCAACATCTCATTGACCTTCGTCATCGTCTTTGCCGGGGGCGTCGCCCTTGGCGCCCGGGTCGGCTTCTGGGCCGGTTTCTGGTCCATGTTGCTGACGGACCTCATGCTCAGTGGTTTGTTCCTGCCGGCATTGGTCAACGTGCCCACCATGGCGCTCGTCGGAGCGCTTGGGGGTGCATTCCATGGGACTCGCTGGGACGACCGGTGGCAGGCCCGTTCGACGGCAGCGACCCTGGGCATCGTCGCCACCCTGGCGTGGAGCGTGGCCACGGATGCCTTGAGTTGGGCCATCATCGCCGAACGCCGGGAAAGCCTGGCGTTGCTGCAGGTGACCGTGCTGGCTGGACTGGTGTTCAACGCGCTGCCCGCGTTGGTCAACGGGGTGTTGTTCGCGGCGGCCATTGGACCGGTCGGAAGGGCGTTCAGCGCACTCCGGCTTCAGACAACGCCACCAACACCTCAGACGTAGCCCAGCGGGACGGCTGATCGGCTTTCAGCCACATGCCATCGACCTGCTGCGCCACGAGCGCATCCAAGATCGCCTGAGGTGGCGGGATGCCTGCAGCGACCAGGCCGCGGATGGCATTGGCGGTGATCTGTAGGTCCACTCCATTGAGAGGGTCCGAGTACCCGTCGCCTTGCCGTCGACTCTCGATGTACGCAATCGCCTCGAGGCGGACGTCCTCCGGGATACCTCCCGTGGCGGCCAATGCCCGCAAAGCATAGCTGGTGCATTCTGGGCCGACCCAGGGACCACACCCCCACGAACCGTCATCGTACTGGGCATCCAGCAACAGGTCTCGCAACGCCGGCACGGACTCGTGGTCCTGCAATCCGCCATGCGCCATGGCCAGCAATTGGAAGCTCTGCACGGCGTCGTTGCGGCTCTCCAGTGCCCGGGGCACATTGGCCAGCAACTGCTCGAGCAGGTCGACCTGGCCTCGGACCGGGTCTTGCCAAGCCGTGGGGTCGATGTCTGCCTGCAGCACGACGACCATCTCGTAGAGCCCCTCGATCGGGTCCTCCGATGGCCCAGGCACCTCGACCGCCGCGAGCAGGTCCGCACCTCGCCAATCCCTGGGGTCGATACCGGCTGCCAGGACCGCCTCGAGGGCATGGGCGTCCCTGGCGCCGCTTGCGTGCAAGGCGGCCAGGCCCCGCTCGACCGGGGTGGGCTCGATAGCGGCGTCCGGCCACGCCAACACCGCAATGGCGACGACCAGGACAGCGAAGATGGGCCAACCGCGCACGATGCTGCGACGAGGGCCGGCATGAAAACAGATTTGCAGCGCCTCAACGTAGCTTGAGCATGGATGCCCGTGCAGTGCTAAGGGAGCAAGGACGCTGGACCAAGGCCGCGATCATCAGCATGCTCATGGAACGGCCCGGAGCTACCCGCAGTGCCATCGCGAAGGCGCTCGGCATCACAGTGCAGGCGGTCTCGGTGCAGGTCCAGGAACTCGTGGCGGCCGGATTGTTGCAGGACCATGGCTCACTGCGCCCGTCGATGGCTGGGGTGGCGAGCCTCCAATCGGATGCCGACGCGATTGCCCGTGCTGCTGGCCATCTGCGCGCGCCATTGACGGCGCTCACCACCATCAGTGCCGTCGCCGTTGCCCCCATCGCAGCCGGTGCCCAAGTGGGCTTGTGGATGGTGGATGGCGAACTGGTCGCCGACCCGGGCCGCATCGGCCAAAGCCACGGGACCGCTGGCGCGGCCGCCTCCGTGGGTCAAGAAGTCCTCGTCACCGAACCCCAGGGCGTCGTCGACGTCCCCCGGGGACGCATCGAGGTCATTCGGGTACCGGGGCCTGCAGCCGGAGGAATCGCCCCAGTGGATCTGGATGCCATCGGGGCCTTTGATGGCCTCGTGGCGGCCGTCGGCACCGGTGCCGGCATCGTCGCTCGGCGGCTTGGCCAGGTCGACATCCCGTTCGCGGGCGCCGAGGGCGCCGTCAACGCAGCGTATCGGGGCCTCGATGTGCGGCTCTTCGTGAGCGGCGATCAAGCCGCAGATGCGCTGCGGACGTTGGAGTCCCAGGGAGACCGCGCAGTGGTCACGGTCCGGGACGCACCCCTGACCAAGTAGATCAGACACGGGCAACAAAAGGAAGGAAAGGGGAAAGGCGGGCAAAGCCCGGGGCTGTGTGCTTAGCGCTCGGGCACCACAAGCCATGCCCTAGCTGCCGATGCAAGCATCGGCCGCGTCGTGCCTGGCGTGCTCCAGCGTCACTCGCGGCGGTCGCTCAACTTCCGCACGCCATGCAATCCTCCGGTGCGGTGCACCGGAATCTCACATGCCTCGTGGTCGCTTTCAGCTACCACAAGCCATGCAATCATCCGGATTGTCGATGCTGCAGGCGAGTTGCTCTTCGGCCGTCATCTCTTCTGCGGCCTTGTTGGCGCGCAGCTTCTCGACATCGACGGTGACCTGTTGGGCCTGCGTCGCGGCGTTGGTGCGGAGGTAGTACATGCCCGTCTTGAGGCCACGGCGCCAGGCATGGAAGTGCATGCTGGTCAGCTTCGCGTAGTTCGGGTCGAGCACGTGCAGGTTCAGGCTCTGGCTCTGGTCGATGAAGGCGCCACGGTCGGCAGCCATGTCGATGACCTTGCGCTGCTTGATCTCCCAGACCGTCTTGTAGAGGTCGCGGATGTGCTGAGGCAGCGTGCCGATGTGTTGGATGGAACCGTTG